>CAIXME010000284.1 GCA_903920425.1 uncultured Pirellula sp.
CTGCATTAGATTTCGAAGGTTTTCTGCACGCTTGTTGACTGGGGCAACGGTATGTTCGCTTTGAATCACGATAGTGCAGTTAAGAGGATGGTTGGGCTCATCGACAGCCGTGGCCAACTTTGCAAGTCTCTCCAAATCGAGTAGTGCGATGAGTCCCGATTGAACTTCAACATTCATCGTTACTTTGATATTTCCGTCGGAGTCGATCTCGGTATCTCGCGAAACGCGGATCGGTCCAAAGCGTTCCTCCTTTGCGTCTGCGGTGGCAATCAGTTTGCAGCCGGGCGAAGGTGATGCGTACGATATGCGCGTCCAGGAAAAGGGGACAATAACCTCCGCATCGCCTTTCCGTTTGGTCGCATTGTCGTCGGGGTTAGACGTGTCAACCAATTGGCAATAAGGTATCTCTTGGACAAGTTTTCTGATTGACACATCGTAACGATGCATGCTCTCAGACAATTTATCCAAGGGCAAATTCCCTGTAACGTACGATCTTCGAACAACTTGATTGTCGTCATAGGGATCACTTCTCTCGACGGATTTGTAGGTCGCTTGAGGTAACGATTGCGTTATTTGCTTTTGGACTCGTTTCTCCTCGTCCTCTTGGGATTCGTAAATGTAGGCTTCACGCGCATTGCACGCCAAGTATCCAGAATCGGACTGGGTGCAAGCAACATCTAGCTTTCCTGGATTGTCAGTAATAAGTCTCCTTTCCTCGACTGTCCGATTCTCGTTCGCGTCGAGCAATGGGATTTGCGTAAGTTCCGTTTGCTGATCGTCTGCAATGAGCACCAGTTTTCCTTGTAGGTAAAACGGGATGTTGCTTAGCGTGGAGCCTGGATGTGTCGTATCAACCCAGAAGACTTGATCTGCGTCTCGGATGTAGACGATTGCGTGGTCAAAGGAATTCAAGGCAGGGACAGGTGCCTTGGGCAAACGATACGATGATGCATTTACGAGAGCAACGTGAGCTTCAATTCCTAGGCTTCGCAACATCCCGACCAGCAGTGTCGCTTGATCTTTGCAGTCTCCAAATCGGCGAGTCGCCACTTGCAACGGTCTAGCAGGCACGATGGATGCGTTTCCAAGCGAGATGCCCGTGTATCGAATGTTCTGAGTGATCCAGTGAATGCAATTAAGGATCTTACTGCGTTTGGCTTCGCCTGAATCTTTCGTTATCTCGGCAACCAAGCTATCCAAATCACCTGCTTTGATTCGACCATCGATGACTTTGGAGTATCCTGTTGCAACATCTTGCCAGCTTCGGCCGGTGCCAAGTGTGATTTGACGCGTAAGCTCTTGGGAACGCGGTAAAAAGGATTCAAAGTCTTGGATGCTCAGAAGGCGAGGGTTCTTGCACTCGAACAGTCGCTTGGTGCGTCCCGTTTCCATTTCTGTATCCGACTTTACCTCTAAGTCCGCGATTTCTGGTGACGAGAAATCGAAATTCAGATAGAGTTCGGTTGGCGCGTCGACTTGAATAGAGAGAAACGAAGTGGGTACAAACCGATCCAAATTCAGACGCTTCATCGATCCCTGTTTGAAGAATGGAGCTTTTTCTTCGACCTCGATAACTTCTTCAACAATGGCCCCCTTCTTAAGGCCTGGTAAAGCAGCTCGCACAATGAGGTTATCTGAAAGGATGGAGCGGTCTTCGGATTGTGACGGTGAAACGGATACGTCATCTTCTGAGAGTTCATACACTTTCCCTTGTTCGTCGAAGACACGAGCCTGGATCGTTGGCTGGTTTTGGTACCATGGCGAAAACTCGCTTTCGAGGATCCCATTTTCACCGACATCACGGGCCAGCAATTTCCATACTCGTCGCGTCGATTGTCGCATGGCCCCTTTGTCTGAATAGGTGACGGATATCTCTTCCAGAAGAGCTTGCTGTTCACTTCCTTCGGGGGCATTCTCAAGCTTGGAAAACGCCTCCTTTATCTCTTCATAAGAATGCTCAAATGCACGCGGCAGAGGTGACTGCGCATCGGCGGTGATACAAGTAATGCAAACGACCAAAAGAAACGAAACACCAGGCAGAAATGGGCGTAGATACATCATCGGTTTTAGCGAATGGATTGAGGTACAAAAGAGGGGCGTCACAAGATACCGTCATGAAGTTGGTCACAGAGTAATAGATCTCCATTCCAAAAGCCAGTAGACGCCGATGTTTGGCATCGCATAATTCCTGATCATGTCATTGGACCAGATACAATAGAGGCGGTATAGCTAGTTTGGCCAACGTTTGATTTCTCGTAATTGTCTCAGCGACGATTCGTCGTGCACGAGTAATTTATTCCCGGCCAGATATGTAGCTGGCGTTCTTGCTGGCGATGGAAGTGAATGGACTCGTGATGTCAACTGGTAAGACGGTTGGTGTAACGGCGTCAGCCGACCGGAACTGGTGCTCCAACTTTTTCCCAAAGAATACATCTCCTTGGGGCAAGTTGACTGACGGGATTGCAAACGGCGAGAGCGATTCTTGTTACACTGGGAGTATCCCGCCGCCGACATTAGACATTTCCCGCCATTGTCAGGCCAAACAGCGATAATGCAAA
>CAIXME010000285.1 GCA_903920425.1 uncultured Pirellula sp.
GACGAAGGCCGGTTGGCTGACGTGCTGCTCGATCCAACCATCGCTCGCCCGATTGAAAACATCTGTCGAGGTGTGGTGCGTTCGCTCGTAACTCAAATCGCGAATCGACCAACCGTATCAGCTCAACTACCCGTGCTCTAACGAGCTCGTCTCATAACGGCCTCCTACAAAGGTCCGTTGCACCAAGTAGATAGCCGCTACGAACAGCCGGTCGTTGCGGCGCGACACACGTCGCGGGCGAGATCGCGTTCGGGCTAATTAACGCACTACGATTTCAAGCCGCTCAAGCGCGTCCACAGAGATCTTGCTAGGCTGCCCTGCGATCTCCTGCACGTATTTGGGAACACCATAACCGGATAGCCGAGTATTAAGCTCGTCAATCAATCGCAATCCCAACTCCGGCTCCACTTCGAAATGCGATGCACCCTCCACTCGATCCAGTTGATGCAAGTAATACGGCACAACACCGATGTCCATCAATCGCTCGGACAATTCGAACAATGACTCCACAGAGTCATTAACTCCTCTGAGCAACACCGATTGATTCAGGATGGTCGCTCCGGCACTCTTCAATCGACGAACGGCATCAGCAACATCTTCATCGATCTCTCTGGCATGATTGATGTGCAACACCACCCATTTCGACAATCGTGAACCCTGTACCCATTCGATCAGTTTCCTATCGACACGATGCGGAATAACGACTGGTAACCTCGTGTGAATTCGCAATCGCTTTAGGTGCGAGATTCCGTTGAAACGATCGGAAAGCTGCGACAAAACCGAATCCGTAATCGTTAGAGGATCGCCCCCTGACAAGATGACTTCATGGATGCTCGTGTCGCTCGCGATGTAATCGAGCGCGGGCTCCCAATCGGCAAGCGACTTGGGTGCGGACGAGTACGGATAATGCCTTCGGAAACAATATCGGCAGTGGATGGCGCACGCCCCGGAGAGCACCATCAACACTCGCCCAGCATATTTATGCAACAGCCCAGGCACGACTTCGACCGCCCCATCACCAACTGGGTCCTTGTGAAACCCTAGGGACGAATTTGATTCGAAGGAAGTTGGCAACACCTGCAATAGCAACGGGTCGCGTGGATCCCCTTTGCGAATGCGGCTCAAGTACTCCTGCGTCACGAAAACCGGAAACTGCGATTCCCCATCGGCTGACAATCCGATCGATTCGACATCCACGTGCAACTGACGACACAATTCACGCGCGTCGCGGATTGCTGACTTCATGGACGACTGCCATGAACCGAGCCCCATCGTACCCGTCATGACTGCGGTGTCTCATTGGGGCGAAGTTTTGTTCGGTATTCGTTGTAAATCAGCAGCATCGTCGCAGGGATGAATGGGAGGAAATAGTAGATCACTCGAAACAATAACACTGCGGACAGTACCTCTACGATGTCGGACGGAAAGAATGCAACTAAGACACCTTCGAGAACACCGAATCCACCTGGAACGTGCGTCAAAACGGTGATGATCTGGCCAGTCAAATACGCGATCAAAACGGTCGAAAAGTTGATGTCGTTGGACACTGCTGGCGGTAACAACCAAAACAAAACCAACGATGCTAGCAGGAAATCTCCAGCGGAAACCACCAACTGCATGGTCGACAATCGGAAGGGTGGCAAGGTCACTTCGAAATCGCGAACCCGGATCGGCTTTCGAAAGATCGAACAGGCTGACAAGTACAACACGATGCAACCAAGGAACATGACGCCCCACACATGGTGATCAAATATCAGCTTGTCGCTGACTTCCTCAGGCAAACGTATCGGCAATGCGACGAACGCCACGCCGGCCAGCAAAAACAGCCCCAACCAAAACGTTGTGGCCAGGATAGAAACAAACGCGACGATCTCAAGGAAGGAAAACCCCCAACTGGAATAGAGCCGATATCGCACGGCATTGCCGCCGAGCAACCATCCCAGCACGTTGCCATAGGAGTAGCCTACCAAAGCTCCTGTCATCACCTTGGACATCGGCAGTTCTTTCTTGAGATGCCGAACCGCAATCCAATCGTATCCGGTCAAAATCAAATAATTGAGCGCCGTCAACAACAACGCCAAACCGATCTGCCAGTAAGGAACATTGGAGATCCCCTCTTGCACTTTTTCCCAAGTGACATTCGCCTTCTGCAGTTTCCATTTCACAAACCAAAATGCGATGCACATGATCGCAATGATGGCAGTGATCTTGGCCGATTCGCCTAGTCGACCAATGGCGCGGGAACCTGGCACTGCTTCGGATCGATCGATGACCGGCGGGACGCTGTCCTTACTTTGGGTGGAAGGGAGGGGAGGGATTTCGTTCAAGTAAGGTACCTAATTAAGTGGGCTGAGCACGGTAATTGCCTGCCGTACTCGGTTTCAAAAGGACCCCAATTATAGAGACCTTTCTATGTTAAGCTACGCAATTTACGGTTACTTTGGTAGCCCTTTGCGAAAACTACGATTTTGCCGGTTCTGCCTGTCGATACGAATGTGACGACGCTTTTCGCCGCTTTTCGTTTGCTTTGCATTGGGGAATCCGACAGATGAAACTTCTGCACGCTGCCTTGTTGTTCGGTCTCGGTACCGGGATATTGCCAACAATGGCGTTTGGTCAATCTGCCTCTCAAATCGTCGTTCCAGGGACGGGAGTTCAGTTAACCCAAGTGGGTGACGACTTTGAGGACGAGGGCTGGGAATTTATTCCGAACAACCCCAAGAGTTCCGAGGATATCGACGAAAAGCAACGGATGCCGATGGGCAAGTCCGTCAATGGACGTTGGTACGAAGGAGCAAAACGAGGGCACCCGGATGTTGTGAAACGCGTGCCAACGCCCCCAGGTGGGTTGGCCGACAGCGAAGGGTCGTTGCTGCTCAAGTCACTGCAGACGGGCATTCCCAAGTCGCCCAGCTTCAAGATGCATCAAGATGACTTCATCTGCAATGTGCAATATCGCTTGGGTGGCACTGTCAAAGTCGACCAATCGCCCAACATGACGACCCGCGTCTTTCTGCCACCCATGGAACAATGGGAAAAGAGAAACGGTCCACACTTTGCCTTCCGTGCCGCTGTGGAAACGACCATACAAGAGACCAAAACAAAATTCATCTTCTCCAGCAAAGAAGAGAAGGACGAAATTTACTGGCCAGGCTTGTTCATCCTACGTGGGACCAAGAATGAGAACGGCAAAGTGGTTCCCTACGCTTACTTCCGTGTTCGCGCCGACCGCAACGGCGGCGATTTCATGGGACCAGAAATCAACCAAACCGGCTGGTGGACACTCGGTCTTTCCTTCACTCCTGACGGTCTTACGCACTACTTTGCACGCCCAGGCGTCGAAGAACTCACTCGAGAAGACTACATCGCGACGGCTATGCCCTACGGCTATCGATGCGAAGAAGTCCGATCCTTTTTCTACAACGTTGTCAATGGTGACAACGGCAGAGACTGGACGACCGACTGGATCATCGATGACCCTAAGTTCTACGTCGCAAAACCGACTCGGACTGCC
>CAIXME010000286.1 GCA_903920425.1 uncultured Pirellula sp.
AAAGGCGAGTCGTCCTTGTGCATCGTAAGGGTTCGACGCAATTTCGGACAGGAATTGCAACAACCTGTCAGCTTGCTCACCACTAGCAAGCTCAATCTGCCGGCTTACAAATGGAATGGCTTCTGCAGCTCGGGACTGCAGCTGAATGGCTGCAAGCTGACGCTTGAAGTAATCCTCATCCCCAAGGTCTCGCACCCATGTTTCGAGCTCGCTATTGGTTGCGTTGGGTGGATTCTTCGGCTCTTGTCCGAAAAGGTGCTGTGAACCCGTTGGGGCGCAGCTGACCGAGAAAAAGGCGCAGATGCAGATCAGTCCCACCTGAGAATGCCAAAGCAAGCTTCTTCGCAATTGTGCGGCACAAATCAACCAAATGTTCGAATGTCGTCTTGCCCACCCGCAGTCAGTTGGGACACAATGCGACTCAACATGGCGTTTTGGAGTGATAATAGTGGTCATTTTGAAACGGTTACAACTTGCATTGCCTTTAGGGACTCGATTTAGCAGTTTCGATGGAACACAGTTTTATTGCTTGGGCCAAGCAGCGCGCTTCCCGACTTCCCAAAGTAAAGTTAGGAATTGGCGACGATTGTGCCTTGATTGGTGAGGAATCATGGAGATCCTCCGAATCAGATTTGGTCGTGACCACGGACTCGCTTTGCGATGGAACGCACTTTATTCTATCCGAATGCGGAGCCCAAGCGGCAGGCCGAAAATTAATGGCCGTTAACTTGAGCGATCTAGCAAGCATGGCCGCCACGCCGGTGGCTGTATTCCTGTCTCTTTGTCTACCGAGAGAAAACGCCGGTGATTGCGCTGCTTTGGTTTTCGAAGGAGTCTATGACTTAGCGTCCAAATACCAAGTCGCGATCGCTGGCGGAGACACCAACGTCTGGGATGGTCCGCTTGCCATTCATATGACGGCGATAGGGAAAGTGGATAACAATCGTGGCTGGTTGAGAAGTGGCGCAACTCCCGGGGATGCGGTCGTTGTCACTGGCAAGCTGGGCGGAAGCATACTGGGAAAACATTTAACGTTTGAGCCACGCTTGAATGTTGCAAAGCAGCTCCGGGACTTGGGGATTGTGTCTGCAGCCACTGATATCAGCGATGGACTGGGGCTCGATTTGCTTAACATGACCGTTGCCAGTAAGTGCGGCGCCGAATTGCACGTCGATTCAATTCCGATCAGCGATGCAGCCGAATCGTGTTCACAGACATCCGGCAAAAGCGCTTTGGAGCACGCTCTGGGCGATGGCGAAGACTTTGAGTTGCTGCTGGCGATCCCTCAAGATCAGCTGGCTCGCATGCCATCGGACATCGATGGTGTTTCGCTTACTCGCATCGGCACGTTCGTTAGCCGCACAGGTTTATGGTCGAGAGAAAAATCGGGAGTCAAGCAACTGCCCCCACGCGGTTTTGTTCACCGCTAATACACACCGGCGAAAAAAGCTCGCAATTCAAATACCGTAAAGCGAGAAGATACATATCCAACAAGTGATTTCCAGTTTCGAGTTGAAGAACTGGAATTATGCTGACGCGAGCACTCCGACATCGTCACGCCACAGTTGCTGGTCCATCATCGTCTTAGATATTCGAAGCACCGACGGGTCAATCTGGGTCGACGGGCCTTTGATACTGCGATCGGACTTGCTCAAGTCGATTTCGGTGTTGCTACCACCGGTGAGCTTTACCATAGGTTTCAAAGGATTCTTGGGGTCGCTGCGTACAATGATCGCTTCTGAGGAATCGTCCAGTGACACTTGCGAACCAATCGGATACATCGAAAGGCCGGCAATAAAAGCCTTGACCACCTGCGGTTCGAACCGCCGCAATGCCGCATGATGTACCAAGTGAGCAATGGCATCCGATGGCAAGTATTGTTTGTCCTTGAATATCGGCTGTACTAGGCTCAAATAAGCGTCGGCCAGGTTGAGGATTTTCGCAGACGTCAAGATTTGACTACCAGCAGTGCCTCTCGGATACCCCGATCCATCGAATTGTTCATGGACCTGAGAAAGAGCCAGACACACCCGTTCGTTGATTCCATTAGAAGATCGCAACGTTTCTGCGCTATCCAATGCATGATTCCGCAATTCAAGCAGCACTCGCGGGCTGTTTCTTTCAGCACGCTCGAGCCGATCGGAATTCGCGATAAGCGAACTGTCATGCAGCATACCAGCTAGTCCGACCTCTTGTGTTTCAACAGGAGAGCAGCCCATTACCATACTCGTCGTCACCGCGAGCATAGCCATATTGGCAGATCGATTGGTCAGTCTGTTTTGAAGCTGAGCATGACGTGGAGTTGCTCGAGCAGCCATGATTGCTAATGTGGCCGATGCATCGATCGCAGCTTGCTCAACAATGTTCGACACGCTCGATTTGATTTCTTGGGTGTCGATGGCAACTCCGTTGAGAATCGCGCCCGCCATGTTGCAAAGGGCATTCTCTGCACGTGTTGCAGCGTTCTTGATATTGTCGACTACGCGACTGTCGTAGGAGGAGAGCAGTAATTCCTTTGGGTTTTTCGGAGCAGAAGGTATTCGCCCGATGATGCGCAGGCTATGAATCCCTTTGCTTGCAAGCCGCTCCAGCAAACGCTCGGAGATGGGCAAGCCCGCCTTGTGCAAAACAACTCCTGCGTTATCCAGCAAGTCGAAGCTAAGGGTAGTTCCAATCTGAAGATCGGAC
>CAIXME010000287.1 GCA_903920425.1 uncultured Pirellula sp.
GCTTAAAGACTTTGATGGAGCTCGAGTAATTGCAAAGATACTGAGCCCAAGCTATCGGGATATTCGGTTTCCGAAGGGATTGATCAGCACGATTTGGATCGCGCAAAGGCGCCAAGACGCAAAGGAGAACCAGACGAGCCTTTTCTTTGCGCCTTAGCGTCTTTGCGCGAGAACGGTTTTCTCTTGGCTGCTTAAAGACTTTGATGGAGCTCGAGTAATTGCAAAGATACTGAGCCCAAGCTATCGGGATATTCGGTTTCCGAAGGTATTGATCAGCGTGATTTGTATCGCGCAAAGGCGCCAAGACGCAAAGGAGAACCAGACGAGCCTTTTCTTTGCGCCTTGGCGTCTTTGCGCGAAAACGGTTTTCTCTTGGCTGCTTAAAGGACGATCTTAGTTTTCATTGCTACGAAAACGCGGATGCCAGACGGTCTGTGGAATCACCAAAGGTTTCTGCCGGCGTTCCGAAGCAATCTAGCATCGATACAAACAAGTTCGCCATCGGTTGCGATTCGACTTGCAAGTACCGGCCTGATTGGATGCGTCCTCCACCATTGCCTGCGAGGATGACGGGCAAATTGTCGTGCGTGTGCCGGTTTCCGTCCGCAATGGCTCCACCGTATATGATCATGGAGTTATGCAAAACGGAGGTGCCATCCGCGTCTTGCATTTTGGATAGGCGATCCAAGAATCTAGCGAAACGATCCACGTAGAACCGGTCGATTGCGGCTACCTTGAGCGCTAATTCTTCCTTGTCCTGGTTGTGGGTCAAATGGTGATGCCCTTCTGCAATTCCTATTTCCGGAAAGATTCGATTGGATCCGTCGTATGCCAATATCATCGATGCGATTCGCGTTGTGTCGGTTTGAAACGCTGTTGCCATCATGTCGAACATGATATCCAGGTGTTCTGCAAAGACGGGTGGGATGCCGTTGGGCGTAGGTTGATCGGGGTTGGGGATATTACCGAATCGGGATGCGGAAGCAACGCGTTGTTCGATCTCTCGCACACCCGTCAAATACTCCTCCATCTTGGCGCGATCGAGATTGCTCAGTTCGCCTTGCAAGCGTTTGGCGTCTTCCATAACAAAGTCCAGCACGGACTTCTGAGTATTTTGTCGCTGGGCGTAATTCTTGGTTCGATCCGCTTGAGAACCTGCTCCAAAAAGCCTCTCAAAAACCGAACGAGGATTAGGGTCGGGAGTGACTGGCGTCGTTGGTGAACTCCAAGACAAATTGTATTGGTACGCACATGCGTATCCCGAATCGCAACCACCTGCATTGCGTATGGCATCGCACGATAGTTCGAGTGACGGGAATCGTGTAAGGTGTCCTGCCTGCTTTGCGGCAACTTGATCGACCGACGTTCCGACATAGATGTCACGGCCTGCAGTCTTGCGCGCACGGGCCCCCGTCAAAAACGTAGCGCTGGCTCGCGCGTGGTCCCCTGCTCCGTCGCGACCCGCTGTCGCGTTCTCATGTTTCAGCCCACCGATCACTTGGATATGGTTCTTGAGATGCTCTAGGCCTTGCATGGAGCTATTCAAGTTGAACTGGGCAGCGTCCCCTGTTGGGAACCAATGCTTTTGCTGAACGCCATTTGGAATCGACATAAACGCCATTCGCAACGGCATTCCGCTCTCGGTGCTGGCCAGTGGACCGCCAGAGGTTAGCGCAGAGCTCGCGGTCGACGTAGACTCCAAAGCGGGCAATGCAATGGCAACCCCTAGTCCTTTGAGTAAGCGACGTCGCGAAAAAATGGCTTTGTTGCCATTTGTCGGATTGGATCGAATGGGATTCACTATTTTTCTCCTGCCGTATTTCCGCGTTCTGAATGGGGAGAACGCTGTCGCTGGAATGCGTCCGAGTGGACGATTCCATGGATGAGCGTTCTAAATTTACCTTGGTTGTTGACTAAGTCGGAAACCAATTTATCCAGCGTGTGCTCGTCATTGTATTCCATGCCACGTCCGATGGCGAAGGTTAGCATTTTCTGTGCGAGGCAGCGATAGAAGTCTTCGGCACGCTCGTTGGCGATGATCTTTCGCAACTCTTGGATGTTTGAAAATTTTTCGCCAGTGATGAGTTGCCCCGCCCCGTCGATCGTTTGATTGTTCTCTTTGTCTCGCCACATTCCCAATGCATTGTAGTTTTCGAGAGCCAGTCCCAACGGATCCATACGAGAGTGGCAAGACGAGCATAAAGCCGATTCGCGGTGCACGGCGAGCAGCTCGCGTAGGCTAGGTTCGCGACCACCAAATCGACCTGCAGCGTCCTCTAGTGCGGGAACGTTCGCCGGCGCTGGCGGTGTTGGCGTTCCAAGGATGTTTTCGAGGACGAATAGCCCGCGTTTGACTGGCGATGTACGAGTCGGATTGGAGGTAACGGTCAGCATCGAACCGTGCGTTAGAATGCCACCGCGGGTGCTGTTTGGCGGTAGATCCACTCGCCTCATCTCGTTGCCTCGCACATCAGGGATGCCGTAGTGTTTGGCCAGTTTTTCATTTACAAACGTATACCCCGGATCGATCATTTCGATCAAGCTGCGGTCCTCGTTTGCGATATGCTCAAAGAGCATTTCCGTTTCGCGTCTCATGGCTTGTCTGACGTCGCCATCCAGAGTGTCTCGGACGGCTGCGATTTCACGAAACCGCTTTCTCTTTTCCTCAACCGAGGGATCGACCGGTTCACCTGGAGGTGTTGGGCGACCGCGGCGTTTACGGAATTCCGCTAACGCTTCGTCGAATTCTTTTTGCAGTCCGAAAACGGCAAGCGCGTCGATCGACACTTTTTCGACATCGCGCGTACGAAGCCACTGGCCAACAAAATTCTGAATCAATGCGCTGGAGCGTTTGTCGTTTAGCATACGATTCAGTTGAGGTTCCAGTTGCGCTCGCAATTGGCCTTCGCGGGCTAAACGAAAGAGCTCCGCGTCTGGCATCGTAGACCACAGAAAATAGGACAACCTCGAAGCCAATGCGTACTCGTCGATTCGTGGATAGCGATCTGACGTATCGGATACGGCGATACCTTCGAGCTTGAACAAGAATCGAGGGGAAGCAAGAACGGAGATCATCGCCTGAGCGATTCCTGCTTCAAAGGACTCGTTGCCGTCTCGATAAACCGATTCGGCAATTTGAACCATTCGGTCGATGGCGGCTGGATCGGCTGGGCGACGGTAAGCCCTCAACGCGAACTCGCTCAGGACCTCTTCTGCATAACGGTGACGCTCCGTTGGATCTGCAGGGGGAACGTCTTTGGAAAAGAACCTTGAGTAGCCTGGCGGCTTCTGCCAGTGTTGCTTTTGAGTCGGACCAATAATGGAAACCGATTGAACATCGATCTCCGCACGCATCTCCTCTGTAATCGTAACACTGGGGTCGAGCGGGATGGGGGACAGTTCAAAAACGAGTTCATGAGAACCGATTTCCCAATCGTATTGGAACTCTTGCTTGTGCAGTTTCGATTCATCCCAACCGTATTCACCTTTGAATAGTTCGTGTCCATCGAGCGTGCACACCAACTCGCATCGCTGTGGAGAAAACTCGAACGTTCCGTGTGTCCGAAGGTCGATGGCCAGCGAGTAGCTTCCGGCGGTGGTAACCTCGAACGTTTGCCGCACCTTGCGCGCTTTTTGCATACGCATGTTCACTGCGTTGCCACCCTGCGGATCTTGAAAATCACGCGCATAAAGCGTGCGTTTAGGGACAACCAGATGCGAACGCGGCACAGCCATCGAGACGATCTCAGCGGATGCTGCAACGTACTTTTCAACCAGCATCGGAGACAGACTTAACGCGTCTCCAATGTTATCGAATCCAAAACCAGTATCATCGGGAGGGAAGACGATATCTGCATTGAACTCAACCCCCATCAGGTCCCGAATGGTATTCGAGTACTCACGTCGGTTCAGTCGGCGGATGGTTACGCGACCTGGATCCGGATGCGCAATATCGATCCCCATCGCGTCGTACTTTAGCCATTTGCCGAGCGTATCCAGCTCTGGTTTGGACAAGCTGTAGCCACTGTCTGGAGGCGGCATGGTTCCTGCACGCACGTTGTTCAAGACTTTCCACCACCGCTGTCGATTCTCCTCCGACGATGGCTCCTCAAGCAGTGCGTCGAGGCGCATCCCACCCTCGCTCGCCCCGTTACCATGGCAATCGAAACAGTTGGATTGAAGTAGCGATTTTGAAACGTCAGCTCGCTGGTGGTTGATATCTTCGGCAACTCCGCATTGCATCGACGACGCAAGGATAGCCATTGACGACAGCCAACAATGAACATGGGTGCGGTAGTTGAGCATTCGGTTGGGATTATGCGTTATCAAGGTAGGAAATGTTGGTGGGATGGCTTGTTGCGGTGATCACAACCCGACGCATAAGCGAGGGATTCTGTGCCTCTCGCTTACGCGTCGGGCTGTGATAGTTGCATCGCATGTCGGTAAACCCCTTGAATGCAACAAGCACTTGAGCAGCGTGCTTGCTGAATTTGGAACACACCGTACGCTCTACTATACCATGAGTCTTTCGATCCGATAACCAAAATCGGATGGCCTATCCCCATACGCAACACCGCTCGAAACAAGCTTCGGCTAACGGAACTCCAATAAAATTATGCCTCAAAGTCCTGTTTTTCAGTTTGAGTTAACGGTTTGTGAAGAGGATTTGGACGAGATGATGCACGTCAATAACCTCCAGTATCTGCGTTGGACGCTCAAGGCCGCGTCGGCGCACTCACGAGAGGTTGGTTGGCCGTCGACGCGATATCGTGCACTTGGATCGGTCTGGATCGTTCGATCGCACAAGATCACTTACAAGGTGCCTGCGCTAATCAACGATCGAATCTTGATTCGAACCTGGGTCGAGGATTTTGAAAAAGTATCGTCGCTCAGAAAATACGAAATTGTGCGTGCAGCCGACGGTCGTACGTGTGCGCAGGCGGAGACGCGATGGGTCTTTGTCGATCTCGTGACACAGCGACTTACAGAAATTCCCATGGAAGTGATTCAGGCTTTTCGCCAATCCGAGGGATCATAGTGGTGGCGTCAGATGCGTCGATCGAAGATGCGTTTTGCCTTTCCTTCGCTTTGCGGTAAGACACCTTTTGCGACCGGCATTACTTCGAATCGCAGGTTAAGTTGGATTGAGAGTTTTTCAGAGAGTTGGCTTGCGAGCAACGCGGAGGCGCCTGATTTATCAGTCCCAGGAGATGTCTCCGACTCGAACTCGAGCATCAATTGGTCCATGGCACCCTGTTTCGCGACGGTTAATCGATAGTCGGTAATGGGGGCAAAGGAACGAACGATAGCGTCAATACTGCTGGGAAATATATTAACTCCTCGAACGACGATCATGTCGTCAGCACGGCCGAGAACTCCACCCTCAAGTCGCACAAAGTGGCATTGGTTGTCTTCGGAAAAATGAGGGCGAACCAAATCGCCTGTGCGATAACGCAACACAGGTGCACCGACTCGTCCGAGCGATGTCAGTACCAGTTCGAAAAGTCCTTCTCCTTGGTGCTCGCTGGATGGGGTAGAAGCACCCGATTGGTCCGCATCGAACGGTATGTATTCGGCGATGAATTCACTCTCAATAACGTGCAGGGATCTTCCATCGGCTGAACCGAAC
>CAIXME010000288.1 GCA_903920425.1 uncultured Pirellula sp.
GTCTATCGCGGGCAGGTGTTTGGCTTTATCGGCCCCAACGGGGCGGGCAAAACGACCAGCATGCGGATTTTGTCTACTTTGGAATTGCCGAGCTTTGGTGATGCATTAGTCGATGGCTTTTCCGTAGTGAACGATCCGGATCTAGTGCGCCGGCGGCTGGGATTCATGCCCGATGGCTATTCGATGTATCCGAACATGAATTGTGTCGAGTATCTCGATTTTTTTGCACGAGCGTATGGCGTTGTTGGTAAAGACCGCATCGCGGCACTGCGACGCACGCTCGCATTCACTGGGCTCGACAAGATCGCATCCAAACCTATCACAGGTTTGTCGAAAGGGATGCGGCAGCGTCTTTGCCTGGGGCGTGCCATGATACACTCGCCTTCGGTTTTGATCCTGGATGAGCCTGCCAACGGACTCGACCCGCGGGCACGCATCGAGCTGCGACAGATGATCCAACAGTTGGCTGCCGAGGGAACGACGATCTTGGTGTCGTCGCATATCTTGACCGAGCTAGCCGAGATGTGCGATCAAGTCGGAATCGTCGAACGTGGCAAGCTGTTGGCTATTGGCAGTGTGGATGAAATACAACGCACGTTACAAGGTTCGCTTCGCGTCAAAATGATCGCGTTAGATCGAGCAGCGGATTTAGCATCCTGGCTGGGAACCAAATCAGGCGTGGCCAATATCCATCGAGACGAAAATGCGATTACCCTCGAATTGGATGGTGGCTCGCTCGAACAAGCTGCATTGCTGACCAGTGTGATCCAAGCAGGCTTTACGGTTATCGAATTCGCTGCGCATCGCGAGTCCCTTGAAGATGTGTTCATGAAAGTAACCACGGGAGCAGTTCAGTGACATCGATCCAACCTACTCCCGACGGTTCTTTGCTGGCAAGCCATGAATCGCCCAAGACTCCGGCGCCCAAGCCATCGTTGGCTCCCGACCAATTGGAGCATGCAAAGACGATAGAGCAATTGGTCGAAGGGGAAACCAAGTGGGATCAACGTCTGATTCGCTGGAGTAACTGGCTCAATCCCATTTTGGTCAAAGAAACACGTCAAGCGCTCAAGAGCAAACAGTTCACATGGACTTTGCTGGTTTTGACCATTGTCGTTCTAGGCTGGTCCGTAGCAGCTATCGTCGGCATGATACCTAGTATTTACTACGCATCCAATGGAAGCGGGTTGCTGTTTGGGTACCTCGTTATCCTCGTGATCCCGACCTTCATCATCATACCGCAAGCCATGTTTCGTTCGATGGCCTCTGAGCTTGACGATGGGACGTTTGAAACTCTGTCCCTGTCTAGCCTTTCTTCCAGCTCCATCTTGACGGGCAAGCTGAGCGTAGCCGTATTGCAATTGGTCGTATACTTCTCTGTCATTGCTCCATGCATAGCGCTAACCTATTTGCTGCGAGGCGTCACGCTCGAAGTCATCGCGATGTATTTGCTGGTCATCTTTTCGTCGAGCATCGCGTTATCGACGGTTGCCATTGTGATCGCATCGCTATCCAAGTCCCGAGCCAGCCAAGTATTTTTCTCTATTGTGTTGCTGGTAGGGCAAGCCATTGCGGCGATGTATGCCTGTGGGGTTTTGTCGTCGCTTGGAGGGACGGGTATTCTAGGTACCGAAGCGTGGACCATGTTAGGTGTCTATTTGCTGGTCCTGATTGCATATGGTTGGCTTTTATTGCGTTGCGGGTCCAGTGCCATTGGTGTCGTTAGCGAGAACCGCTCCACTCCCATCCGTGTCGCACTCCTGGTGGTTGGCTTGGTATTCGCCATGCTGTGCGGTTTCTTGGCTATCTGCTTTGGAGATCGAAACTCGATGCAGGAGATGATCGGCGTAGTAACAACCTTCTTGTTTATTCATTGGGGATTTGCCGGTAGCATCATGATGGGCGAGCAAGGAAACATTCCGGTTCGCGCGAGACGTTCTCTGCCGAGTTCGCTTTTGGGGAGAGTATTTCTCACGTGGATGAACCCCGGCGCAGGACCTGGATATCTCTTTGTGATACTGAGCTTTGCTGGATCGGCGCTGACGATGGCCATAACACCTTGGCTCATCATGAATCCCGCTATCAGCAATATCAAAATCGGCTCGATCATTTATTCGGTGGCCTTGCTTTCGTATCTTGCAATGTATCTGGGAATCGTACGATTGCTGTTTTTGTTGGTTTTCAAAAACATGAAATCGTCCCGATTGCTTTTCTCGTTCATTTGTAGCTGCGTCCTGCTAGTCGTTTCTGTCTTGCTGACCTGCTCACTCAGCTTGGCCGCGAATGATTACCAGACCATGAAGTACGACTGGTATTGCTTTCCCAATATGTTCTGGACACTGGGCGACGTTTTCCCGGATGGAACGTCGGTAGTATGGGCAACACTACAACACTATCAAGGACTTGGGTGCCTCGGCGCGACGGCCTTGGCGGTGACGCTGGCCAACGTACTGATGACTACAAAAGACGTTGTGCTGCTGCGAATTGAAACGCCCGAACGAGTACGCAAGGAAAAGGAGAAGTTCCGCAACAAGCCCGAAACAGAAACGGATCTGGTACCGGTTGACCCGTTCTCATCCTGAGTCGAACCCCGGCGAGCATGGTGGTGTCAGGAACGTGGCAGGAACGCTTCGTGTGCTGCAGCAACCACTTGCAGAGGACGCAGATGTGGCTAGCGATTCGGCGGACGGCATTTGGAAAATGCCTGCTACTTTGGCGCGCATGATTTCACAGAGCGCGAGCACAAATGAAGATGAAATGAAGTGGTTACGATAAGCCTTTCATCCCCTTGTTGGGCATGCTCATATGTTAACGGCAGCTGCAATTTGCCACCCTTTCTGCCCTTTCGGATCGAATTGCCCTCACCAAGTAGGCGGTTGGCGTTTATCCTATCCAACCTCGACACCAGCACATTCATTAGTTTCGCTTCTGCTAATTCATTAGAAATCGTCCATGTCTCAGTCTTGGTCACCGACGTCTTGGAAATCGTTCCCTGCAGCGCAGCAGCCTACGTACCCCGACCCCGAAGCTTTGGCTCATGTTCTAAAGCAGATTCATTTGATGCCACCTCTCGTAACGAGTTGGGAAGTGGATCATCTGCATCAGGGAATCGCTGATGCGCAGCGAGGAGAAGCGTGGATTCTGCAGGGGGGAGATTGCGCCGAGACGTTTGATCAATGCCAAACGGAGCCGATCGCGAGCAAGCTCAAGCTGCTGCTGCAGATGAGTTTGGCCATCGTGTTTGGATCGCGCAAACGCATTTTGCGAGTGGGTCGGATGGCGGGTCAATATGCAAAGCCACGATCGAGTGATACCGAAACCCAGAATGGTGTAACGCTCCCATGCTATCGCGGGGATTTAGTTAACCAATTCGAGTTCACGCCGGAAGCACGACGAGCGAACCCAGAACTCTTGCTCCGCGGATATGAGCGATCGGCGCTGACACTCAATTTCGTGCGAGCGCTCAGCGAAGGCGGTTTTGCAGACTTGCATTATCCAGAGAATTGGAACTTGCTGTTTGTCGACGAAGCTAAAGGTGATGTAGCTCGACGCTATCGTGAGTTGGTCAAGTCGCTTGGTGATGCGATTCGGTTCGTCGAGACGATCCTGCGAGAATCAACGTCGGAACTTAAACGAGTTGACTTCTTTACATCCCACGAAGCGCTACACCTGGATTACGAAACAGCGTTGACGCGCAAGAGCGTACGCGGAATTGGCTATTACAATCTCGGTACCCATTTGCCGTGGATCGGTGAACGGACACGTTCATTGACGGGAGCGCACATCGAGTACTTCCGAGGCATTCGAAACCCAGTGGCGGTTAAGATTGGCCCGACCATGCAAGCAGAAGAAGTTGTCGAGTTAACTAGGATTCTGAACCCGAACAACATCCCGGGTCGATTGACATTGATCCATCGGATGGGACGAGGCCGCGTCGAAGCTGCGTTGCCTGCTATGATCGAAGCGATCCAGCGCGAGAACCGAACCGTTCTTTGGGTATGCGATCCGATGCATGGAAACACCGTTTCCACAACGCATGGTCGAAAGACGCGACGCTTTGATGATATCGTCGATGAACTGCGACTGTCCTTTGCGATCCATCGTGCATGCGGTTCGATGCTTGGGGGAGCTCACTTGGAGCTGACTGGGGAAAACGTAACCGAATGCGTTGGTGGTTCGCGTGGGCTGACAGAATCCGACTTGGAATCAGCATACCAAACCCAATTGGACCCGCGTCTGAACTACGAACAGGCACTTGAAATAGCATTCGAGATTTCGAGCCAACTTTCGGCCCAACGCAGTTAATCGCTACTTGCCAGCTCGTGGGATAAGCTGGAAAATGTGGAGTGCATTTTAGCCTCTTAACTTGCGGCGAAAGGACTGTATTGAATGGCCGCAGCGGCTCAGATTGATCTGCAATCAGCGTTGAAGCGCTTTGGCTTGAACGATTTCCGTAAGGGCCAACACGAGGTTATCAGCCACGTCATTTCGGGTCATGATTGCTTGTGCGTCATGCCGACCGGCGGAGGCAAAAGTCTTTGCTATCAATTGCCGAGCTTGGTACGGCCTGGTCTCACCATCGTTGTGTCGCCGCTGATTGCGCTCATGAAGGACCAGGTCGACGCTTTAGTAAAGCGTGGAATCTCTGCCACGCTCATCAATAGTACGCTCAGCAACGCCGAACAAAACCTGAGGCTGGACCACGTCGCAGGTGGCCACTACTCGATGGTTTACGTTGCCCCCGAACGTCTGCGCAACCCGAAGTTTTTGGAAGCGATTCGTTCTACACCGATTCAACTGCTCGCTGTCGACGAGGCGCACTGCATCAGCGAATGGGGACACGACTTCCGTCCAGACTACCATCGTCTCGGACGTTTCCGCGAAGCGCTCGGGGGCGTACAAACCATCGCGCTGACCGCGACAGCAACACCGCGCGTACGGCAGGACATCGTTGACTCTCTCAAGCTGCGTGTCGCTAAACATTTCATCACGGGGTTCGCGCGGGACAATTTGTACTTTGGCGCTGTCCAATGCATGGGGGACCGAGAAAAAGACAAGCAGTTGATGGAGTTCGTCGCGGCTCAGCCAGGCTCCGGAATCATCTACGCTGCCACGCGAAAGCGCTGCGAAGCGTTAGTGGAACAGATCTCCAAAGAAGTGAAGATTAGTGTCGGTGCCTATCACGCTGGTTTGATGCCGGATCAACGCAAATTGATCCAAGAGCAATTCATGACGAGCAAGCTCAAAGTGATCGTAGCGACCAA
>CAIXME010000289.1 GCA_903920425.1 uncultured Pirellula sp.
GGGACCGGTGGTGTCGCTTCGCTCGACCACCGGCTACAGGCTTTAATCCCTTCGGGATACAGAATCGAAGGGTGAAGTCTCTAGCTTTGAACCTGATTCACCGGACGGGACGAGCCCGTCGGGGTCTGTTCGTCTTACGGGGTGGTGTCTGCTTTAGCTCACGAACCGTTGGCTCCGATGGGAGCAAGCCCATCAGAAATGAGGCTTTAGACTTTAGACTTTAGGCTTTAGGGGGAGATAGACTGCGGCGTTTTTGTGGTTAGGTGCAACGATTGGTTCGTTGGGTTGCTGGCATCCCTTCGGGATGCGTGGGGCGGGGGGACGCGGGACCGGTGGTGTCGCTTCGCTCGACCACCGGCTACAGGCTTTAATCCCTTCGGGATACAGAACCGAAGCCTGCAATCTCTAGCTTTGAACCTGATTCACCGGACGGGACAAGCCCGTCGGGGTCTGTTCGTCGTGCGGGCTTGGGGCTGCTCTAGCTTACGAACCGTTGGCTCCGATGGGAGCAAGCCCATCAGAAATGAGGCATTAGACTTTAGACTTTAGACTTTAGGCTTTAGGGTGAGATAGCCAGCGGCGTTTTAGTGGATAGGTGCAACGATTGGTTCGTTGGGTTGCTGGCATCCCTTCGGGATGCTTGGGGCGGGTGGACGCGGGACCGGTGGTGTCGCTTCGCTCGACCACCGGCTACAGGCTTTAATCCCTTCGGGATTTCTCAGGGGGCCCGGGGATTTATGTATTCTCTCGTGTTCGTGTTCGTGTTCGTGTTCGTGTTCGTGCTCGTGCTCGTGCTCGTGCTCGTGCTCTTACTCTTACTCTTACTCTTACTCTTACTCGTGCTCGTGCTCGTACTCGTACTCGTACTCGTACTCCGGTTCATGGAGCATCAAGGATCAGAGGCTCTGTGTTGCGAGAACAAGTGGAGCGGGAGAGCGACAGCCTAGGATTGCTTTGGCGGAGGGTTAGGATTGTAAGTATTCGTTTGGGACGTTCAAGTTCGCTGGGAGCGGTCTGTTGCTTGCCGCGGATAGCAAACGGATGTTGGTGTATACGTCTTGCTCGTTACGCTGAAACTGCGGTAAAAGACCTGCTTGCGCGTAAGAGCGAGGAGTCGCGTCAAACACCGTGGTTTCCCATTCAAACCCCTTGCCCCAAGTAATCCCCGACAATCGAACGTCGGCTCTTGCGCCATGAGCTAGCAACAGCTGCAAAACTGGCAATCCATGATTGCGATGCTGGCATACCGTATGAAAGATTGGAGTATGGCCGTTGAAACCATAGGAATCTACTGCCGCTTTCGCTTCGATATCCGCGCCCGCTTGGATCAATGCGGTCGCTGACTTGACTAAGCCGTATTCGCATGCGACGTGCAACAACGTAACGCCCATCAATGGCGTAAAGGCGCATCGGATGTCGAGCGTGTCATGGATTACTCCTGGCCTTTCTCGAATGATTTTCTCTAGCATCGCGGCGTCGTCCAGCAATACAGCAAGCAACGCTTGATTGTGGCATGTTGCACCCGATTGAATCAAGCAACTCACGCAATCGCTAAACTGAGGAGAGCGGTAGTACATCTCGATCAGTTCCGTGAGCGGCGATTTGCCATCCACTAGACCGTTCGGATCGATTCCGGCCGAGAGTGCTTGCTCTATCTTTTCGACCGAGTGGACTTCGAATCCGTGCAAAAGCAGCGAGTAGTTTGGGTTCATTGGGGGCTGTCGTTGGTTATAGGGATCGATTCTACGATCGCATTAGTTTCGCAGGTCGTTGGAGCCGCTGGCGTTGCTTGGTTCGTTTGCGTTTCCCTGAGCTTGAGCGTACACATTGGGGCGAAAAAGCTCCATGTAGCCTTCCGGTTTGGCAAGTGGTTGGAATCCGAATTTTTCATATAGCCCATGAGCGTCTCGAGTGACCAAAACGAACCTGCGCAATCCCTGCAGGGATGCGTGTTCGGCTATGCATTCCATCATCCAGCGGCTTAACCCATGGCCGCGATGCTTTTCTAAGACGTATACATCGCACAAGTAGGCAAACGTGGCTCGGTCGGTAATGACTCGTGCGAATCCAATTTGCTCCTTTTGGAAATACAGTCCAAAGCATAGCGACCCGGAAACCGCCCGCTCCAAAACCGCCATCGGTAATCCAGGCGACCAATACGATGCAGCGAGGTAAGCATGGACGGCCATCAAGTCTAGTCGAGACGTGTCCGTCGATAGGGAATAGTCGCCACGCACCTGCTCGACATATGCGTCCATCATGAATTAGTGCTCCTCTGCAGGTCTTGAAACCGTCCATTCAAAATATACTAAGATGCCTACAATCATGGTTTCGATTGGGAAGTAGATCCAGCCCCAATGGGTTAGCGATTTCGAAAAGGAAATGCAAAGCATGATGGTCGTGACGCAATACGCTGTATTCAAAATCGCTAACCACCGCAGAGGTGTGCGATATTCGGAGCATAGTATACTGGTGGCTGACCCGATCAGGAAAAAGCAGCCAGCTGCTGCAGCCATGGAATACAGTATCGGAGCCGGCAGACCGGTCGGAATGATCTGAGGTGCGAGCAAGCATCCTGTGGTCACTGCGGTGGCTAGTGCACCTGCTGCATCGACCTGCAGGAGTCGTTTCGGGGTTATGTTCGAGAAGCGGTTCACGCTTGCTCTGTTAGGATCTGGTAGCATTATTCGATATTCCAATCGGGATGCAGATCGTCTGGAACCAAGAATGGCTATGATCGCTATTGCGCTTCGAATTCTTTCATAGCATAAGATTCGAGGAATCCGCACGACACGCATCGAAACGTACCGATTGGGATTCGCCTTTCCGTCGAGAGTTTCGTACCGGTCCAAAATGATTTTTTGGGCTGCCCGGAACACCAGTGACTCACGATTTGCATACCTTGAGTGTTGTCTATCACGAACCCTTGTTCCATCTGGTTCGCGCATTTCGGGCACGAGTGTTCTGCGGTGGTCATACAAGTCCTTTATGAAGGGATGTCATCAACGGAAGCTTTGAATTCCGAACGATTGTCTCGTGATATCATAACGACGTTTACAAATTGGCAATGTAACGGGTCGATGCGATTTTGGAAAACGCTACGTCTCGATCGATTCCGGTCGTGAACGATCTAATCCGCGAACCACTCGAATACGCGGCCGGGATCCAAATGGATGAATCCTGCTGCAATCGCGCAAATCGCAATGTATGAGACGAAGAGTGCAGCGAGGGAAACGTAGCGTTGGCGGATCGACGGGATGGGGCAACGCCACGTTATGAATAGCCCACACAAAGCTAGAGGTGGCCAAAATGAAATGAGGAGAAAGGCAATAGGGTAAACCGCGTTCATAAGCCCTCCGATTTGCTGAGGATCATCGACCATGGGTCGTGGCTGATGACCGATCAGTAGCCATGCCGTGAACCAAGAGAGGTAGACTGAGCCGACGGCGATGATGGGGTAAAAGTAACTCACGAACCAAGCGATCAAGATAAGGATATCGCGTGCAGGGGTCACGGTCGTTGATGGATCAGCGGCCGCGGGCACTTGGTATGGATTGATGGAATGCGTCATTTCTATGCTGATTCTGCACCATTATTTTAGGATCAGATTGTGGTCTGCGACCGGAGCTATTGCCCAGAACATGGAATGTTAGTGCAACTAAACGGTGCGCGTTGACTGATCGGATGTGGAACGGGAAGCTTGCTTTTGGTAATCGACGAAGAGCAGCCAAAAGCCAAATGCGACTTCAGTGCCTGCTATGGCAAAAGCGACCATGGCCCGTGGTGGAATGGCAAACAGAATGGAGGTCAAGCCGATGGTGCACATCGTAGCGCCGAGCCCCCAGAAGGTCCAGTCACCGTATGCGGTTCGAAACCCAAAGTAATGTGCTCCCACGGAGATAGCTGCAATGGAGAAAACAAACTCAGGGTGATCGGGCAGGATCAGCCAAGCGGTAAAGAGACCGCTGATCATAGGGAACAACGTCTCGACAACGGTTAGGCCACCTGGATTTTGTTTGGACTCCGGCTGTCGTCGAAAGAGTCCTTGTACGACTAGTTTGGCCGCTGGGAAAATAAACATGCCGCCGAAAAAGAGCACGATAAATCCGGTCGCCACGTTGGTGTTCAATTCCGTGATTGCGGCGACCAACCACACGATCCCGGAAATCAAGGTGCCAGGTCCTCCGTGCACGTAAGCGTTACGCAGTTCGGATTGAGCTTCAGCGATTTCCATTGGGTGAGTGCATTCGAATGTGGATAGGGAGCAGTTGCCTCGCGAAAAGGTGTGCAGCTGCGAAAACGATCATCCTATGACATCGAATTAAATGGTACTAGAGTGAGGCTTTAGACTTTAGACTTTAGGCTTTAGGTAAAAGCCAAGCAGCCTTTTGGTGGAGTTGCATTTGCCTCGTTGGGGGCGCCGAGGTTATCGTAGCTGGGAACCTGATTCACCAGACGGGACGAGCCCGTCGGGGGCTTTTCATCGTGCGGGCTTGGGGCTGCTTTAGCTTACGAACCTTAGGCTCCGATGGGAGCAAGCCCATCGGGGGCCTTTTGCGTTGCTTCGCCGCAATGGGAGGCAGGCTTCAGGCTTCAGGCTTCAGGCTTCAGGCTTCAGGCTAAAGACTAAAGACTAAAGACTAAAGACTAAAGACTAAAGACTAAAGACTAAAGACTAAAGACTTGCCCTGTACGCTGGAAAGAAGTTGGATGCTAGAACGGTTTCAGATGCCACGTTTGCTGCTTGTGCCTTGAGGCGTACTAGATGCTGGTACTTGGCATCGTTGATGATTAGTCGCGAGGTCAGGAATTGGAAACGTGTGTCGGAGAAGCCTGCTTTGAAATGAAACAGCGAGTCGTCTCTGCCACCAACACCACCTCCCAGGAGAGCCCAGCGGTTGCCTTGTGATTTCGCCCACAAAATGGCCTCGGTCAAAACCATCGTAAATGGGGATTTGTTGAGGAACTCGGTTCGAGTGCCTCCTAGATGCGCATTGACGATGCCATCGCATTCAAAAAAGATGCATGCCGCAGCGATGGTCGAGCCATTTTCCACCACGCAGCAGTGGGCGCCTGGCATGTGCGCTAGGCTTCGGAAATACTCTTCGTCGAAGTAATACATATCCGTGGCTCGAACGCGATCCATGGTCTCTTGATACAGCGCGACGAACTCATCGAACACTTCGAGCAACGAGACCATTCTCGCGGTGAACCCGAGGCTTTTGCATTTCTTGACCGTTCGCAGGTGGCTTACCCGCATTTGTTTCAAGAACTCCGCTTCGCCAATCTGTAAATCGACGGCAACAGTTTGACTGGAGTCGCTGAATGAGCCCGAGGGGAACAGGGACGAAAAATCGTGTCCCAATATCGGATGCATTCTGAGGAAGGCTGAACAGACACCTCGTTCGGCCAAATGGTCGTGAAGTGCATTCATGCCAGCGACGACGAACTGGGTATCGCGGCCCGAATCGCTGATCAGTATGCCTGGATATCCATAGGGCGAAACGGCATCGAATGTAGTCTCATCTGTTTCATCGAAGAGCTGTTTGCAGGAACGAACAAGATACGGAACAAACAGCAATCGGTCGTCGTCGGCAACCAGCAGCGCTTCTGGGGTCGCGTTTGTCCGCTGAGCTTCTAGGCGAACAAACGAAGGCTGGTGATAAAAGTCGTGGCGCAGTTGGCCTAGCGTTGTCATCCAGCGTGGATCATCAGCAGTCAGCGTTTCGATAAGCATTACGAGGGCTCCGACCAAATCATCGGAAACACGGCTGGGTCGGCGAAGTCAGGATCGCCATTAGGAAGCGTACGGCATAGCTTCTCATCAAAAATGTGTATCTCTTCCCCTCTTGCGTTGCGGAAGGGGCGATAGTGATTTTCGCCATCTTGCAAATGGACTGCCAAGGAAGTGCGAGGCTTTCCTGACGTGTTTGCAAAGCTTGCATGCACCGTCCAACCGTGGTGGAAGCTTACTTGCCCTTTCTTTAGCGTCATGGGAACGATCTCGACATTCTTGCCTTCGGCGCGAAGTCGATCTTCCAGGTCGCTCAGGTTTTTATGATTAAAGAATCGCAGGTCCTGCAAGCCATTCCAATGGTGGCTGCCGGCCATGACGACCAGTGGGCTGCGTTTGATATCAATATCGTGGAACGGAATCCATGTGGTTGTTAATTTGTCTGAGCTGCACGTTCCCCAGTACGCTCGATCGGCATGCCAACCCGTTATCGTATTCGACGCGTTCTCGACACTGGAGGGCTTCCAAATCAGTTGGTCATCGAGCAACCGGATAGCACTGCTGCGCGTCAGCTTGGCCGCGATCGCTCCGATCAAAGGATAAACAGCCAATTCCTTTAGTTCATTGATTTGCAATGAAACAAACTCATTGTTTCGCGGAGTGGTATCATCGACCGGGACAGTGTTCGAGTACCCTGTTTTGAGCGGCAGTTCCGCATCGCGTTCACCTCGATAGTAACGCTCGCTGCCATGGATTGCCTTTTCGATGAGCCAGTCCGGAATGACTCCTTCTTTCGAAACGTAGTAACCTTGAGCTTCGTACTGTTGGACATCTGCTTCGCTAGGAAGCAAGTCTCGTTGCTCATCGGAGAGAATGAACTCTGTCACAATTGACCTTTGGTTGATAAGTTTCGTGGTGTCCAATTCCTGCAACTCGGTTCCGGTTACGAGTCGCAAGGCAGGTAGGGACGTGCAACACCGCCCAACCCTAATTCTCGAATAAGAACGCGGCCAGAGATTTTGGGGTGTTTTACTAGCTGGGAGCGACCGGTATTCCGGTCGCATCGAATTTACTAGCTGGTCGAATTGTATCAGTGAGGAGTCGCTGCACAGCTATTGGATGAGATCGCAGCACGCTCTTCGTCCAGGTTTCCGAATGTTCTCTCCGGATCGACTTCGACATTATCGCGACGCATTACTTTGACGATGGTTAGCAGCAGGATTTTCACATCGAGCCACATCGATAGCCTTTCTACGTAGTAGACGTCGCATTCGAGGCGATCATCCCAAGCCAGATCGTTTCTGCCGTTGATTTGTGCCCATCCTGTGATTCCAGGCAATAGCTCAAACCGTCTGGACTCGCGCTCGGTGTAGGATGAGTTGTAACGAGGCAACAACGGGCGTGGCCCCACCAAGCTCATCTCACCCAGGACAACGTTCCAAAGTTCTGGCAATTCATCGAGGCTAGTGCTGCGCAGGAAGTTTCCAAAGCGTGTAAGTCTCTGCGAATCAGATAACAGGTTGCCGTTCGCGTCACAAGCGTTGGTCATTGTCCGGAACTTGAGGATCGTGAAGGACTGCTTGTTGATACCCGTCCGCTCTTGGCGAAATAGAACGGGCCCGCCAAGCAGTACGCGAACGAGAATCGCCAACACAACGAGCAATGGCGATAGAACCATCAGGGCCAACAAGCTGACTACGAAATCGAGGGACCGTTTGCCGTATCGACCGTACAATGTGGTTTGTCTATTCACCGATTGGCTCTTTCTATTGAGTGATCTTCGATTGTGTGATCCAAATCGTATTGTTCGGTAATGCCAGTCTTCGCATTGCTGACTGGATCGCGTTGCTGCTTTTGCATCACGTAGATTCCTTTCCGTTCAAGCAACCGGACATATTCCTGGTAGATCGCTTGGCTCAAGTCTCCAGGACGGAAGTCTCGCAAAACGCGAATGCGTCCCGCGTTTCCGTGACGTTGCCGAAGTTCTGGGTTGCTCAAATAGTTTCGCAGTGCATCCGCCAAGGCCACCGCGTCATGGCAAGGAACCAGCACGCCGGTTTCCCCTTCGACAATTCCATCGATGCAACCAGGGACGCGTGAGGAGACAACGGGCAGGCGCATCGCCGATGCTTCTAGCAATACCGTATTGAACCCTTCTCGGTACGACGGTAACGCCAGTATATCCATTGCGACGCAATAGTCTGGGATTTCTTCGGCTGCTTTCATGCCAACGAGATGGATGCGATCATCATTGCGCAATTGCTGTTCGACGTCGGCAGGTACGGGATCTTGTGGTTCGAATGGGCCGATCATCAGCAAGTGCAGATTCGGGAACTCCTTTCGGAGAATGGACCATGCGCTTGCTAATTCGACGATTCCTTTATCGCGTACGATTCGGCCTATGAAGCCGATTACTAACGCATCGTTGGGTATGTTGCATGCTCGGCGTACGTCGCTGCGAACACTCGCGTCTAATCGGTCGGGATTAAAGCGAGAAGCCGCATCGATCCCATTGATGGTTCCGTTGAGCAGTACTTTGATTTTTTTAGCGGGGCAAAGTCCTTCGGCAACGGCGAGATCGCGAACCGAATTGCTTACGCAATAGACCTGGCTAGCGGCCATACACGATATCTTCTCAGCCGATCGCAGCAGCCACCGTTTTAGTCCTGTGGCGGTTACCATCGGCAGGCCGTGTATGTGATAAACTCGCAGCGGAACGCCGCACCACCACGAACCAAGCATCGACAGGAGTCCACCTTTGGGCGTATGACCATGGACAATGTGTGGTCGAATTTTACGCAGGATCTTCGATAGGCTGTGCAAGGCCACCAGATCGCGCAATGGCGTAATGCGTCGCTCCATGGGCACTTCGTGCGCCTGGACATTCATCTTGGTGCCGAACTCGGCTAAGGCAGGATCCGGAGCGGAGAGAACGTGGACATCGACCCCCATTTGCTTGGCAAACTCGATTTGGTCCTCGAGAAAATGCAGCGTCATCGGCACGGTGGTCATGTGGACGAGTCGTGGTTGGACGTCGCTTTCGTGCGGCTCTTTTCGCTGGATCATACCAAGGCCCCTTCAGGAACGCGTTCACTGGATAGGCCTGGAAGCGAGATGCTTCGAATCTTTTCGATGACATTCGTCGCTCTTTGCTGTTCGTCGCCCGTGAGCGATCGATTGCGACGACGAATGATACGACCTTGCATGCCTAACGCCGTGGCTGCACGGTAGACATTGGTCCGTAGGGAAAATTGTCCAATCAACAGGGACGTACGCCAGGACCCGATCAAGGGTGGGCCGTATTGGCGTAGGATATTGCTGATGGTCGCTCCGGTGCTGATGTAATTTCGTAGGTTACCCGCGAGCCCTTCGCGGTAGAAAAACAGCGGCTCGCTCAGGCGGGCGAATTGGGAAGTTGTGCAGGTACGGCACCAGAGTTCACGATCTTCGGCGCGAACATAGTGTCCATCGTACGGATTTTTGCGAAACCACTGGGAGCGTCCCATCATGGTTGGATGGATGAACAACCCGTGTCGTAGGATCGCTTCGGGACGGCAGTCGAGCGGTTCTTCGCCACGAACTCCGAGCGGCGTCAAGTCATCGTCGACGGTATAGGTAGTGGTATCGATCGCGTCGACGTTTGGGTTTGCGTCAAGAAATGCGCATTGTTTTGCGATGCGATCGGGGTGCATGAGATCGTCGGCATCCATGCGTGCAAGGTACTCACCCGTAGCAAGCGTGGCGATTTGGTTGAGCCTCGCACTGAGGCCGCGATTGACGCCGTCGCTGACAACACGAATTCGAGGATCGTCAATTTGTTGGACCAGTTCGGTTGAGCCATCGCTGGAGCCGTCGTCGACCAGGATCAGTTCCCAATCGCTGTAGGATTGAGCAAAGACCGAACGAACGGCGTCAGCAAGCGTTCGCCGTGCATTGAAAAAGGGGATGGCAATAGAAATCCTGCCGACGCGGTTCAAAACCAACACTCTCTTCGCAAGCGAATCATGCAAGTGATGTGTTCACGATGGAACTCACCTCGGCTTGAGCAGATTCTAGGATACATACATTTTCTCAAGCGTATCGCAAATGTTCTTCCAGTCGTACTGAGCGGCATTTTTGATCGCATTGGCTGCGCAGAAATCGTATCGCTCTTGATTGTCGACTAGTTTCTCAATTTCGATAGCAAGTTGCTCCGAATCCCCGACGGGAAACCTCGCGCCGCAATCATCAGGCACGACTTCTTTTAAACCGCCGCAATCGCTTGCGACAACTGGCTTGCCGCACGCTTGCGCTTCGACAGCGGCCATGCCGAACATTTCGTAAATGCGAGTGGGCATAACGAAGACGTCGGCGAGGTTGTAAATCGATGCGAGGCGATTCTCTGCAACGGCACCCAAGTAGATGCCGCCGACTCCTTCGATCCGTTCTTGCCAACGTTCAGGATCTTCTTTCATCCCGAATTGACCGATGGGGCCTGCGATCACCAATTGGCAATCGTTTCTTCTCGCGTTGAGTCGCTTGATGGCTTCGAGCAAGACATCGCTGCCCTTTTGTTCGCAAACTCGGCCAACATAGAGCACGACACGCTTTTCGATTCCGAGTTCTTTTCGTTCTCGTTCGGCGGATTCGGCGTCAGGTTGAAACTGTTGGACATTGACGCCGTTGTGTAGCACTTTCAGCTTGTTGGTCGGAAGCTTCCAAAAGCTTTGGGATTCGCCAAGGCAGAATTCCGAGCAAGGGAGCAAAAGGTCAAAGCGGCGAAGAAGATGTTTGTATATCGGGTAGAGCGGGGAATTGGGGCCGCCGCGGAAGTAGTAAAAATCGTATTGCAGTATCTTTTTTGCCGACACGAACGAGCTCATCAGAGCGCCTTCGGGTTGGCTGTGAAAGTGCAGTACGCCCCCTTGCGGGCCTCGTTTGAGAGCTCTCGCAACTTGGTATTGGAATTCGACATGCTTGAGCGGTAGCTTTGAGCGGCACTTGATAAAGTGATACTGAACACCGTCCACTGTGCGATTTTCAGTCTGATCGCCCACCGAATACACATGCACATCATGACCACGTCTCGCTTGCTCTTGCGATGTTTCCATGATACGGCGTTCGATCGCGCCACCAAATCGGTACAATACCGGTAGCGTGCTAACACTGATGTGATTGATGATCATGTTGCTTGCACTTTTTTGCTTTTGCGGCCACGCGACCAATAGGTTTCGATCGCGAACCGAACTACCGGGTCAATCCAGAATGCGCTTCTTTGTTGATTCGCATTTTGGGCTAGCAATTGTCGGTACAGAGCCAGGTGGCCTTCGACCATGGTCGGCGGGTGATACTTTTTCTCCGCGTAGCTTCGCATTTCCGTTGCAAGGGATTGGTAGTGTGGCTGTTCGTTGATCATCCGCTCAATCGCCGTCACCAGGGCGGGAACATCGCCAGGTGGAATCGCCAATCCGTATTTGCTCAGTTGTTCCGGTACACCGCACACTCCGCCCGCGACGACGGGGGTGCCTGATAGGAGAGCCTCGGTGACAACGCTGGGTAAGCAATCCGCAAAGCTGGGCAATACCAGCAGATCGGCTTCGTAATATTCTCGCGCGAGCTCCGTAGGGCCAAGGATGCCGACAAACTCAACGGACTCGGAGATACCGAGGTCTTTTACCATCTGTTTGTATTCGAGTTCGCGCTCGGCATTGTGATAGACGAGTCGCAGGCGTACTTTGTGTTGTAGCAGTACTTTCTGAATCGCTTCGAGCAGGAAGTTTACACCTTTCCAGTCGATCAATTGACCAACGTACAGGATATCGAATCGATCTTTACCTGTCTTTTTGACGATCGTTTCGCTTGGCCCCGTGGTCGAACGGAAAATCTCGGATGGGATTCCGTTTGGAATGCAGTGTGTTTTTCCGGCAGCGCCGTGTTCCTCGAAGAATTTCGCTTCGGCGTGAGACAAAGCAACGAACGCGTCGGATTTATCGACGACATATCGAAATGTTTTCAGGCGAGCCCAATTCTTTTCGTAACCGGTGACGATCAGACCATTGTGGCCGGTGAATACGAACTTGGCTCGGCATTTCGAAGCTGCCATGCGTAGTGCAGCTTCACCGAAATGATGGACGTGTACGATATCGTATTCATCGGACGGGGTGAATTTAGCATGGCCAACAGCTTCGACATCCACGCCTGCTTTTTGAAAACCATCTAGCAACACAGTCTCCGGTGTAACGACATGCTTAGATCGCATTGCCGTATCTTTACCGAAGATACCACCCACTAGGCATATTTTCATTGCAATGATTCACTGTTCTCGTGTGCTTCGGACTTTTCTGATTCTGTACTGCTGGGTTCAGTGTTGAAATTTGTCCGAAAAAACGCGTATCCGTAAATCGGCCAAAATGAGTAGACACAAATCTGGCTGAGCACAGGAAGGCTAGCTGGAAATACGATCCAAATCCCTATCGTGAGCCAAGCATAGCTTGCGATCGGCTGTCGGGCAAAAAAAAATCGATACTGCGCGATGGACTGCAAAAA
>CAIXME010000290.1 GCA_903920425.1 uncultured Pirellula sp.
CAGTCGCAGGTTGGACACGAAAAGGGAAGTTGGTTTTTCGGCAGAAACCACTTCAACCAGGTGGGAGGGAGATTGTATTGCACAGCGATGGCAACCCTCACTTTGGAAGTCTACTATCGTTTCATGCCGATACACAACGAAGTCGACGTGAACGGCTTTACATTGTGACGGAGCCGCTTCGTTGATGCCACGAGCTACTAATGCGTGGCGTCAGGCCATGCTTAGCATCAGGCAATTCGTTCAAAACGTCATTAGCTCGATACGCTACCACGACGTTCGTACGTAGAGTCGGCATTGATAGGAATGCTATGCTCTGCGACAGCTTGGATAGTGCACGGAGTCGCGAGACGCGCGACTCCGTGGCATTCCATTAACAAACTGACTACTCAGCGCGACGCGGAGCGGTTTTGGATAGCGAGTCACGAATCTCTCGCAACAGTAGCACGTCCTCAGGCGTTGGTGCCGGTGCCGCAGGGGCTTCCTCTTTCTTTTTCTGTACCGTGTTCATGATCTTGATGACCATAAACAGAGCGAACGCAACGATAACGAAATCTAACGTTGCTTGGAGGAATGGACCATACTTCAAAAGATCAGGGTCGCTGGGAACAAGCACTGGTTCTTTGTTCGCGTCGAGTACTGCGACGCCATCTACCATCTTGGGAAGGTTGATTGTTTTCCCGAAGATTTGAGAGTATTTCAATGATAGGCTATTAAAAGTCAAGCCGGTGCTGGCGGTGATCAAGTTGAGCGGCGGCATAATGATGTCGCCAACCAACGAGCTAATAATCTTCCCAAAAGCACCACCGATAACGACCCCCACGGCGAGATCGACAACGTTCCCTCGCATCGCGAAGGCCTTGAATTCCTGAACTAAGCCCATGATAGCTACCCTTTTCTAAACACCATTGTCAATCAAGTTACATAGCTTGACTCGCTTTTTGCTTTGATAGCTTGATTTCGAAATGAGAGCAACAGGAAAGACAGCTATGTCGCCTGTTTTTCAATCGTGTTTCGCTTCCGCGTTTTGCACTTGCTATAACCCCTATTTTTTTCGTATGCCATCGGGCTATGACTGCTGCAATGACTCAACGTATCAACCACATCTTTCAGTTGCTTTTGGCATTGGTCTGCCTTTTGACAACCATCGATCGTTGTTTGGCCCAAGGGCGAGATTATCAAGCACTTCTAAATCAATACCAGCAAGCTCGTGAGGCCTATGCAAGCAAACAGTATGCGGTTGCGGCGGAGTTGTTTCAGGCGGTTGCTGACCGGTGTCCGGATTCTGAGTTGGCGATCCAGTGTGGGTACTTTGCGGCGATCTCCGAGTGGTCGGTGAATCCCTGCGATTCTGTGTGTCGCAAAATGAACTCTTGGCAGGAGCGTGCGGTCCAGTTCCAGAAAGAAGCGATTCGGTCCGGCCGAAAGTTTGACCCGAGGCTGGTCGAGCAATGGATGGAATCGGTGGTGATTATCCAGGCAAAGTGGGACCGGACTCATCAGCGGTTTGCGGACGCGGAGCTGCGGTTGCGGAAGTTCCTGCAGCCCAACGATGGACTCAACGACAAGCCCTCGGACTCAGCTCCTGCATGGATCGAGTTGGGGACACTGATGTTGCAGTCCGGTTCGTCTCAAGAGAATGTGGCGGAAGGTAAATCACCTCCGAGCGACCAGGATGTGAAACAAGGCTTGGATGCTGCGAAGGCTTGCTTTGACCGGGCGCTCGAGTGCTGTCGAGGCAGGAAGGACATCGAGGGGCAAGCTTGCTGGGGTGCCGCGTTGGCTTGCTGGAGGAGTCATGAGTATGCAGAAGCTAATCGCTATCTAACGCAAATTCCGGTCGAAGCGATGGACCCAGACATGCGGATTCAGACTGCATTGCTCAAGTTAAAGATATCGCGAGCGCTCAATGAAGTGGTCGAGGTGGCAAAGGAGCTTGAGCCAATCGTTCAAATCGCCTTGGCGGCGAATCCGCAAGCAAGCACGTTATACGAGTTGGCGATGGCGCTGTGGGAAGCAGGTCAAAGCCAAGATTCGAATGTTGTTTTGCTGCATCTCGTAAAGCAATTTCCCCAGGCGCCTATTGCCATAGAGGCTCGAATACGGCTGGCGCGTTCCGCCTCCGATTCGAAAGACTGGAACACAGCCATTGCGTACTGTACGGAGTCTCTTGAGGCCGGGTGCCCGACCGAGATCTCGCAGCATGCTCGATTGATTCGAGGTCAGGCGTACTTTGAGCTTGGGAGTCTTGAGCAAGCAAAGGGGGACTTGGAGTTGGCGCTCGAGAATGAGCTTGCTGACGTGGAATTGCAAGTCTCGATTCGCTTTTACCTTGCGGAATCGCTTTATCGGCTTGAAGACTGGGCTGAGGCGGATCGTCATTGGTTGTGGTTGTTAGAGAAAGCGGCTGCGTCGAAGTCCGATGCGGTGGCGGAGTCGGCAGGTTGGGTTCCTATCGTCCTGTTGAGAAAGGCAGAATTGCTAGCTCAGAGGAAAGAGTGGGAAGAGGCAAAAAAAATAGTTTTGCGAATTCGCAACGATTTTCCCAAATGTAAGCATCGGGCAGAGGTCGATTACCTCTTAGCACGTTGTCTCATTTCCAACGCTGAGTTCGATGCTGCGCGTCAAGCGTTGCAAGGGCTCTCGGAGGAGCAGGTCTTTGTTCCCACGGAGTTGCGGGCCAGAGCTTTGTGGATGACAGGGGAAACCTATTTGATGCAGCGTCAATTTGCACAAGCACGCGCAGCTTATGAAGCTGTGTTGCTCGTCCCAGACCAGAATTATTGGCATTCAGCATCGTTGCTACAGATAGGACTTTGTTGCGAATCCTTGCTAGATTCCCAAGCTGCTCGCGTCGCATACGAACGACTAGAATCACAGTATGGGGATAGCCCTTTTGCTGCCTCGGCAAGAGAACGAAAAAATCTACTACCAACCCCATCTATTGCAACACAATCAGAACAAAACCCGTTAGGAACTAAGCGATGATACACGGCAGTCCCATCGCAGGCTTGCAAGGATGGCGAACCAACTTAGCGTTTCCATGGGCGTTCGTTTTGTTCGTGAGTGTGATTTTTCTTCATGGCATTAGCGCTCCGCGACTACTAGGACAAGGGTTTCCCAATCAGGGCAATGGTATCCCAGGCAACGGGTATCAGGGCGGAGGCAACAACGGCGTCTTGCAACGCCAAGCATTCAATAATCCCCAGGCAGCAGGGGGGGCTTTGGCTCCTCAGCAGCAGCCATCTGCACCATCCGGAAACTTTGTGCAAGCGCCCAGGTTAGCTTCGAATGCCAGTATGAACAATAATTCCGTACCGGCTGCCAATGGCAACCCTGCTGCTACGGAAACGCGCAAGGATGCTATCCAAGCCCGTAGCTTACTCCAAATATTTCACGATGGCGGGATCATGATGTATCCCATCGCGCTCTGTTCGTTTGTATTGACTGTGGTAACGTTCGAAAGATTGATTTACCTGAGAGTCGGGCGGGTGATACCAAGACCTTTCGTGAAGCGACTCATCGAGCAGCTTCAGCAGCAGCAGATCGATCGAGACGAAGCGATCGAATTGTGCGATCGGAATCCGAGCCCGATGGCGGCAATCATGATGTCGGCCGTTAAAAAATATGGTAAGCCTGCTGTGGAAGTGGAACAAGCGGTTTTGGACGCGGGCGAGCGAGAGAGCAATCATCTTCGTCGTTACATGCGGCTGTTTAGCGCCATTAGCAATGTAGCTCCGTTGCTAGGCATGCTTGGTACTGTTACGGGAATGATCCAGTCTTTTAATGATATCTCTGGCTCTCAGGGTATGGGCCGACCTGAAGTGCTTGCCGGTGGTATCGGTGAAGCGTTGTTGACCACTGCAGCTGGTCTTGTGGTAGCCATCCCAGCGTATTTGCTCTACATCTATTTTCTTGGACGAACGGATCGTTTGATCATGGAAATGGATAGCCACGCTCAACGCCTAGTGGAAGTCATCAGTGCCGAAGGCTTGCAAGAGAATGACACGTCTCGTTCGCGAGTCCGAACTCGCAAGGCAGCCTAAGGAGCAAGCAATCATGCCGTTAAAACTGAATCAAGACGAGTTGCCCACGGTCAACTTGACTAGCATGATCGATATTTTGTTTCTATTGATAATCTTCTTTATGGTAGGTACGCGTTTTTCGGAGAATGAGTCTAACATCCAGATCAACCTCCCCAAAACGGCTCCAAGCGGAGCGATGCTAACTGGACCTTCGAACAAGACGGTATTTGTTTCGGCGGACGGTTCGTTGCAGTTGGATGGCCAACGCGTCACTCACGAGCAGCTTACCGCGATGTTGGCTCAAGCTGTCCAGAATTTCCCGGATACGACTGTTCAGATCAAACCGGACGGAATGGTCACTATGCAGATGGCAGCCGAGGCGTTGAGCGCCGTTCGTAGGTCCGGTGCTCGTGTCGATGGCTTAACGGTTGCCGCATACCAGATGCCCAACGTCCGGAGATAATGCTACGCTAGGTGCAGCATGGCAAATCCAATCTATACCATCGTTTCGCATTATGCCATCTTGAGCCCGATCGCTGCTATTGGTGACATGAGCAGTAGTCGTATTTGGGCCATCATTCTCGGCGCTCTCCTGGCTATCGTGGCGGTCGCGCTCCTCGTTGCATCGTGGACTAGGTGGGGGCAAACCAAATCGCTGACGAAATGCATCGCATTGGCGTTCCTAGCGCATGTGTGGTTGCTCATGTATGCCTATGGAACGCGTATTGTTGTTCCTGGATTTGGGGGCGGTAATCAAGGTGGCGTTCGGAGCGAACCTCTTACGACGGCCTTGCCCATGTATTTTTCCGAGGACGTCCCGCCGGCCGCGGATCGTTTGGAATCCAGCGAAGATGTGGACTCCGAAAGCGAGTCTACTGATCAGCTGCCTCCCTTGGCACCTTGGGAGGCGCCTCTAGGTCAAAAAAATGAACAACCGAATGCGCCTGAGATCCCAGAGTCAAGCGATTCGAAAATGCCGGCACCCCGTTTGCCAACCAGTGTCGCGATGACTCCCGCGATGCCGGAATCTCTGGCTCCCTCAGAACTCCCAGAAGTTCCCCCGTTGGAGTCGATTGAGCAGTTGTCCAAGCTGATCGAAGGCGCGACCTCGACGGTTCCCGAGAATCCGATGGCATTGCCTCCGAGTTCTAGCGTTGCGCAAACTCCAATTGGGACTGGCGAAAATTGGACGGCTAGTAGTCCTGTAGTTAGGCCTGGGCCGCAGACGATTCGCAAAATGGATTCGCAGCCGGTACCGATTCAATACCAGATGCGGCTGTCACCGAATCGTTTGCAATTCGCTGCACAAAATGGCGGGGATGCCAACACGGAAGCTGCCGTGGAACTCGCTTTAGCATGGCTTGCGCAAAATCAGGGTGCTGACGGTGGATGGAATGCTGCAGAGCATGGTGCTGGACGCGAGCCGATTACGGCTTCACTGCCTCCAGACAGCGAATACCGACACAATACGGGGCTGAAAGCGAACACGGCCATGACAGGATTGGCTCTGCTCGCGTTCTTAGGTGCGGGGCATACGCATCTTGAAGGCAAGTATCAAGAGAACGTGACACGAGGCCTTCGTTATTTGTTGTCCCAGCAGTTTCCTTCAGGTGATCTCTCTGGGCGAGATCAAGTGGGACGAGACCCGACCGTTCGCTTTGCTCGCATGTATAGCCATGGAATGGCTGCGTTGGCCCTTACCGAGGCGTATGGCATGACAGGCGATGCGGTGTTGTTGCTGCCAATTCAATCTGCTTGCCGGTATACCATGAACGCAATGAATCCGCGAACCGGTGGATGGCGATATGAGTTTCCGACGGATGATCCAGGGGACATGAGTCAGTTTGGCTGGCAAGCGATGTTGCTTCATAGCGCTGTTAGAACACAATCTATTTCGTTGCCGCAACAGAACCGTGTGATGATGCATCGGTTCCTCGACTCCGTGAGCACGGGGCGAAGCGGTGGGCTTGCTGTGTATCGACCTAGGCCAGGGCAGGCGGCAGTCGCGGAACAGGCTACACCCGCCATGACTGCGGAGGCGATGTCATCGAGATTGTTGCTTGGATTTCCGATCTCGTCGCAAGCGGCAGACGAAGGGCAGCGATTGATGCTCAGGAATCTGCCGGGGCAAAGCGAGGAAAACCTGTATTATTGGTATTACGCAACCATTGCCTTTTATCAATTGCGAGGCGACATCGATCCGACCAAGCCACCGCAAGGTGATAACATGAACGAAATTGCTTGGACGAAATGGAATACCGCGTTGAAGCAGCAACTTTGCGCAACGCAAGTATCGCGAGGCAAAAACGAAGGGTCCTGGGACCCTACTTGCTTGTGGGGCGGTTACGGTGGTCGTGTTTACTCCACCGCGGTATCGTGCATGTGTTTAGAGGTTTATTATAGATACCTACCGCTTTACAAAGCGGAGCAATTTGCCAGCCAGTGGCAACCTGCTACCCAGCGTTAATCATAAGCTTCGCAGTTCGTCGCCCAGTTA
>CAIXME010000291.1 GCA_903920425.1 uncultured Pirellula sp.
CGTTCAAGGGAAATCCAATGACGCTACTAGGTTCGGACCTAGCCGTCGGCAGCCCAGCACCTGAGTTTACCGTTCACTGTTTCGAGGGTGGACTCAAGACGATCACTCTTGCAGATTTGAAGGGCAAGCCTAGTTTCATCAGCGTAGTTCCATCGCTAGACACAGGCGTCTGCGCAATTCAAACCAAGAAGTTCAATGTCGAAGTCGGATCGCTTGTCGACAAGATCAATGCATTGACCGTTAGCCGAGACTTGCCGTTCGCCATGAATCGATTTTGTGGCGCCGAAGACATCAAGGCGATGAAGGTTGGAAGCGATTACCAGAACGGAAGCTTCGGTACTAGTTTTGGTTTGATGATCGACGAATTAAAGCTTTTGACACGCGCTGTCGTTGTGTTGGATGCCAAGGGCGTCGTTGTCTACAAAGAAATAGTACCTGAAGTTACTCAAGAGCCAAACTACGAAGCAGCCTTGGCCGCTTTGAAGTCTCTCGTCTAGAGATTGGTCGGGATTGGTTATGGATTCGAGTCCGCTGTCGAACATAAAGCGTAGCTTCGCTTTGGATGAGATACGCGGACTCGAGTATTTTAGGTCTGTCAAATGGGTGGAGACAATCGACTCCACTAATCGCGAACTAGCAAAACAAGTCCGCGAGCAGGCGATCGAGTTGCCTGCTTTGCTAGTGTCTGATTCTCAATCGGCTGGTGTTGGTCGAGGGGCCAATCAATGGTGGTCGCCGAGCGGTTGCCTGATGTTTTCGATGGCCGTGCCAATATCGTCGCCAAGTCAGGATGGGGATGCTGATGCATCGCAAACGCGTTCGGGAACGCCTTCGGCACTGCTCCCTTTGCGTGTTGGGTTCGCGATTGCAGAGTGTGCTGAATCGCTATGTACCTCGAAACCGTTAGTAAAGTGGCCTAACGATGTGTATATCGCCGGCAAGAAGGTCTGTGGGATTCTAATCGAAACGATCCCGCAGTACTCTGCTGGGCAATCGGTTGCGATCATCGGGATTGGTTTGAATTGCAGCGTCGATTTTGCGGACGCCCCTCTTTCGTTACAGCAAAATGCTACTAGCTTGCATCGCTGGTCGAAATCAGCGAATGCGGAGTCGACGAGTGTGGAGTCGGTGCTTGTCCATTTTTTGCATCGCTGGATTGCGAATGAGCAAAGGCAATTAGAGTCGCCCGATTGGTTAGTTTCGGAGTGGCCAAATCGCAGTTTGCTTGATAACCAATGGGTCGAGATCAAGCATGCGAGCGGAGTGACGCGTGGCCGTTGTTTGGGGATCGACAAGTCTGGAGCGTTGCTGATTCAGAACGAACAGCTTGAGCAAACGGCCGTACTAGCGGGAACCGTCGAAGCGTTTCGCCCGCTGTATGAATAAGTACGAATATCGTTTGTAAAATGCAGCACGGTTCAAGCTCGTACTCGTACTCAATGTAATGGTGCTCGTAATCGTACTCGATTCCATTTCAGTCAAGCATGAGTGCTACCCCCGAGCGGAGAACGAATATGACTACCGAAAATACCAAGATGGAATAGATCGCTGTGCTCAATGTGCATGGTAACGCCCCCGAGAATCAAGAAACAAGAACGCTATACCCGGCAACTTTTGAGGATCTACTATCGGCATCGAGCTCAGCTTGCGATTTTCCGCATCGCGTCGGAGGGCCTCTCTCAATTTGGAGAATCGGCCAAAAAGAAGCCGGTGAAAATAGTGTCTTTTTATCTCCGTAATGGCTATATTCCTCTCCTTTTCTAAAGAATCGAATTTGCGAAAAGGAAGACGAGCCATGCTTCACGAGAGACTGCGTAGAAAACGAACGTTGTGTACAGAGCGACTTGAATCACGATTCGTTTTCGCTGCTGATCTCGTTAGCCCGCCAATGATTGCTGATGATGTTTCTGGTGGCATTGAATTGGGCGCAGACCAAGCGTTGGCCAGTTTCTCTGCGGCATTAGATGATTCCTTCGAGAGTTCCTTGGATGGTATTTGGGGGCTGCGACCGAGGGTACCTGCATCTCAAGGATTGGTCTCGTATATCCAGCCTTTTGAGTTTACTACTGCAGTTCTCGACGAATCTGTTTTGACTTCGAAACTAGCGTTGGCTCCGATGGAGTTTACGACCGATGCGATCGGTTCAACGTTCGAGATCACGTTGCCGACGCCCGACAACGGTTTTGCGCGGTTTGCCGTCGTGCAGTCACCGATCATGGAGCCTGCGTTGGCCGCCCAGTTTCCTGACATCATGACTTATAGCGGTCAAGGAATTGATGACCCCGCTGCTACATTGCGCTTTGATGTTACGCCTGCTGGTTTTCACGCGCAAGTGCTATCGCCAAACGGGGCCTATTATATCGACCCCTATTGGCACTTGGATCAAAGCGTATATGTGAGTTACTTTAAACAAGACCTTGCGCCGAGGCCGGGAATGGAGTTCGACGAGGAGTTGTTTGATGAGCATAATGCTGTTGAAAAATCGCACGAGTCTGATCATTCCGTTCCAGATCTTCATTTCGACGAGGAAATAGCCGGTGCTCTGACTAGCACGCAGGCAAACAGCGGACCAAATGCAAAGGGTAACGGTAAGATTGAATTGGCTCGATCAGGAACGCAATTGCGGACCTACCGGCTAGCTAACGCCGCCACGGGTGAGTACACAGCTTTCCATGGTGGGACCGTAACGCTTGGCCAGGCCGCTATTGTGACTGCAATCAATCGTGTGACGGGAATCTACGAGAATGAATTAAGTGTCAGGCTCGTGTTGGTTGCGAACAATAGTTCGCTTGTTTATACCAATTCGTCAACGGATCCGTATACGAACGGGGACGCATCCAGTTTGCTAACAGAGAATCAAAGCAACATTGATGCTGTAATTGGAAACGCCAATTACGACATCGGTCACGTTTTCTCGACCGACGGGGGCGGTTTAGCAGGGCTTGGTGTGGTAGGTGTCACTGGAAAAAAGGCGGAGGGAGAGACCGGGTCAGGATCTCCCGTTGGAGATGCGTTCTACGTGGATTACGTAGCGCATGAGATGGGGCATCAATTCGGAGGAAACCATACGTTCAATGGGGTGACCACCAATTGTGCTGCTGGTAATCGAAACGGAAGCACAGCATATGAGCCAGGTAGCGGCTCCACCATCCAAGCGTATGCAGGGATTTGCGGGGTGGATAATTTGCAAGCCAATAGTGACCCCTACTTTCATTCCGTTAGCTTCGACGAGATAACCAACTATACGAGGACGGGGGCCGGGAACGCAGCTGCTGGTATTTCCATTACCGGAAACAGTGTTCCTAAAGTCAACGCTGGCCCCGATTTCACCATCCCCGCAAATACGCCCTTTGCATTGAATGCCGCTGGTGCGGATGTCAATTCTAGTGATGTGCTGACCTACAACTGGGAGCAACGCGACTTAGGTGCAGCGCAAGTGGTCACAGCGGCCGACAATGGTTCGAGCCCCATCATCCGTTCGTTCAATCCCACGATCAACCCTGAGAGAATCGTACC
>CAIXME010000292.1 GCA_903920425.1 uncultured Pirellula sp.
CAACATAAATCCTTGCCCAACGTTTTCTGCCTCAACGGCATGGGTTCCAAAGGGACCTTGATGGCTCCCCGGTTAGCACACTTGCTCCTGGAATCCATGCAAGGAAATGAAATCGAACGCTCGCTGAACTGGAGGCGCCGAACGTAACATGCACTTTACCGTCGAAGCACAAAACATCGTTTCCAAGTTTCTATGTCCCGGCGACATCGCCATCGATGCGACGGCAGGAAATGGTTTCGACACGCTTTTCTTGACTGAGGCCGTGGGGGATTCCGGTATGGTCTACGCCGTCGACATCCAGTCACAGGCAATCGAAGTGGTTCGACAAAAACTTCGAGAGGCCAATCGGGAATCACGCTGCCAATTGGTTGTCGCGTCTCATGACCAGCTAGAATCCATCGTACCCCAGGAGCTTCACGGGCGCGTCGCCGCGGCCATGTTCAACCTAGGTTACCTACCCTTTGGTAATAAGTCGATTACGACGCAGGCCTCGTCAACGGTTGCAGCGCTGGATCAAGTGCTCATGCTATTAAAGCCCAACGGTTTGCTATGCGTTCTCGCCTACCTCGGCCATGACGGTGGATCGGAGGAAGCCACGGAAGTGGCCCAATGGATAAAGCGGAATCAAGACGCATTGTCCATCGAAAAATTCCAAGACGCCAACAACCAGCGCAGCCCAATCTTGTGGAAACTCGTCCGACGCGCTGCGACTCCATAGCAAATGCAGCTCTTCTACTCGTTAGATCACTGAAACAGGCCCCCAATTCTTTGGGCTCCGAATAAGATCCAGAACATTGGCCTGTGGCTACCGATGCTCCGACCAACGCCTCACGCTTTGCTATCGCGTCGTTTCCTGGAAGACTGCATCGAGGTATGATGTTCCACTCCCATCGAACCTCCCACTGTGAGTACGCTTGCATGAACTCATTCCAACTTGTTATCCGCTCGATTATCATTCTCGCTATTGCCATCGTCTACGCGTTTCCGTCGGCCCAGACCGCAAGCTCACAGGACGCGTCAAAACTTCCTAACATCGTTTTCATTCTGGTAGATGACCTTGGGTATGGTGATCTTGGCTGTTACGGGCAGTCGATACTATCCACACCCAACATCGATCGGCTTGCCACCGAAGGAAAGCGATTTACGCAGTTCTATGCGGGGTGTACGGTATGTGCCCCGAGCCGCTGCGTACTCATGACAGGCAAGGATACCGGCCATTGCTTGATTCGCGGCAACGGTCGCGACAATCTTGGACCAAAGGACCTAACGATCCCAGAGATGCTTAGCGCTCGAGGGTATACCTGCGGACTCTTCGGAAAATGGGGACTCGGCCATGAAGGTAGCCAAGGTATCCCAACGCTAAAGGGCTTTCAGTCCTTTTTTGGCTATCTCGATCAAACCCATGCCCACAATTTTTTCCCATCCTTTTTGGTTCGTAATGATGCTCGATTCCCTCTTCGGAACATCGTACCAGGCGAAACAAAAGAGGGTGCTGGTGTGGCTTCGCAGCGGATCGACTATGCGCCGGATCTCATACTGGATGAAGCCAAACACTTTGTGCGAGACAACACCAAGGGTCCCTTCTTCTTGATGCTATCGATCAACATGCCGCACGCAAACAACGAGGCCAAAGAAAAAGGAATGCAGGAAATTGGTTTCGGCCCATTTGCTACATTCAACTGGCCAGATGCCGAGAAGGGATTTGCCGAGAACATTCGTCGCATGGATCTCGCAGTAGGACAAATAACCGATCTGATCGATGGACTCGGTCTCGCCGATAATACTCTCATCCTATTCACGTCAGACAACGGCCCCCATCGCGAAGGTGGCCATAACGATCTTTTTTTCAAGTCTTCTGGACCGCTCCGTGGCTCGAAACGGGACTTACATGAAGGGGGCATTCGCGTTCCTCTGATCGCTCGCCTACCCAACCGTATCGAACCCGGCACGATCAGCAATCACATAGCAGGATTTCACGATCTGTTTCCAACACTCGCTGAAATAACGGCCAGTGCACAAACACCTAAAGGACCAGGCACTGGCATCTCGTTTGCCCCCTCCATGCTCGACGTTACTACTTCTTCCCAGAACGAACATGAGTATCTTTACTGGTCATTCTACGAAGGGAAGAAGGGGCAAGCCATTCGATTTGGCAAATGGAAAGCGATCGAACAGCCACTCGGTTCTGCGGTGCGGTTGTACGATTTGAACAACGACATTCACGAAGACGACGATCTTGCCGATACGCAAAAAGAGATCGCAGAAAAAGCAATGCGTACCATGCAAGAAGCGTACACGCCCGGGGTCGGAAACTGGAAACTTCGATAGGCAGATTGCGCGACGGATTAGACCGCCGCGAACCTAACTGTTGTTGACCGCAGGTTGCTGCTGGGATGCGCAATGGAATGCACCCAAGCCCCATATGAAGTCCGATGCATCCAAGCACACCACCTTTCGGTCGGGCATCAGATCTTGCAAGATCCCCGCCGCCAGGTCGTCGGTTTCTCGGAACCCAAAAGTGGGCATCAAAACGATTTCATTTGCAATCAAAAAATTGCAATAGCTCTCAGGTACACGCCGCCCTTGAATGAGTCGTGGTGGAGGTGTCGTCAATGGAATCACATCCAGCGGGCGTCCTTGAGCATCGCTCATTTCTGTTAACCGCTCTCGTTGCAGGGCCAGCTTGGGCGCATTGCAATCGTCGCTGGAATACGACACTGCAGCGACAACCATACCAGGACGAACAAACCGGACGAGTTGGTCGATATGGCTATCGGTATCATCGCCAGCCAGAGCCCCCCCATCTACCCATAGAACCTTGCGAACGCCGAGCATGCGCTGCAACTCCGATTCGACGAGCTCGCGAGACCAATGAAAATTTCGTGTTGAGGACAAAAGTACGCTGCTGGTCGTGAGCAATGTTCCTTGCCCATCGGTTTCGATACCGCCCCCCTCAGCTACCAAACTACTGCCAAACGACGCCATGGAAGACTCGCCCGGCGCTCGCAGTTTTCCTTGATCGTTTAGCAGATCGCAAATCTGGGCTGCAGCGAGCGCATCCTTTTCGTGTGGGTACTTGTTTCCCCACGCGTTGAATCGCCATCGCGTCGCGCCGAGCTTCTTTCCATCGCTATGCACCAAAAACGTCGGACCAAAGTCACGAATCCAAGTATCGTTCGTGGGAATGTCGTGGATGGTCACATTGGCAACGCCATCGAGCATCTGCTGGGCTTGAACAATGGCGTCAGGAGTTCCGCCAAGAACATGGACGTGCTCGACTTCGGCAAGTATCCGAACCATCCGTTCTGAAACGCGAGGAATGCCCTCGAACTTTCCCTCCCAAGTCGATTCGCGGTGAGGCCACGAGATCCAAGTTGCTTCGTGTCGCTCCCACTCGGCTACCCATCGATATCCGGCGTCGACTGCAGAGCCGGTGGTGGATTCGCTGCTTGAGGTTACGTCGTTTGAATGGGTCATTCGTCGATCCAGCGTCGGGTCAAATCGGAATAGGCATCAATACGTCGGTCACGCATGAATGGCCAGTAGGTGCGCTGCGTGTTGATTTTGTTTAAGTCGCAATCCACGATCACGAGCTCTTCATCGCTGTGACTCGCACGATGCAAGAGATTTCCTGCAGGATCGAATGCAAATGATGCGCCCCAGAACTCAATCGAATCCTCGACGCCACAACGATTGACGGCTCCAACAAATACGCCGTTTGCAATCGCATGCGAGCGCATCATCGTCTCCCACGCTTCGTGTTGGCTACGTCCATAAACAGGCTTATCAGGAACACTCCAGCCTATCGCTGTAGGGTACAGCAAAATCTCTGCTCCCTTAAGCGAAAACAAGCGTGCCGCCTCTGGATACCATTGATCCCAACACACTCCAACGCCGATCACTCCGTATCGCGTCTTGGCTACGGTAAATCCAGTATCGCCAGGAGTGAAATAAAATTTCTCATAGTAAAGCGGGTCATCGGGAATATGCATCTTTCGATAGAGGCCGACCTGTGATCCATCCACGTCATATACCACCGCTGTATTGTGATAAAGACCGTGCGCTCGACGTTCGAAAATAGAACCCGCCACGACGACTCCGCATTCCGCAGCGACCGCACTGAGCGCTTGGCTAGTCGGACCAGGAATCGGTTCAGCCCACGCAAATCGGGAGTGATCCTCGCTCTGACAAGGATACGGGGCATTAAACAATTCTTGAAGGCAAACAACATTGGCACCCTGCGATGCCGATTTGCGAATCAACTGAATCGCTTTCTCTGTATTCTCACTCTGATCACTGGTACAGGTCATCTGAACCAATGCTAACCGAACATTGCGCGCTTTCGTCGCTGCCATCTCTGTCACTCCAATTGAGATATCCACACAAGCCGAATAAGGATTCTAACAAGGTTTCCGCTTTTCGAGGCACCAGGGAACGCTGTTTTGGGAACTAGGTTACCAAGTGATTGCCGAGAGGATTCTACCGCCCCCCAATGCCGCTACTCCGACTATAATGATGAAAAGTTTGTAACCTCCCCATTGTTCTTTGACGGCAACTGCCTCTCTGGCCTACTCTCCGGATTGTGTCCTACTTTCCCTAATTTGGCCTTGGGTGCATATGCTGGCCGATTTCCCGCCCCTCTCCCACCTTGAAATACCGTGAAATGCGAAGGTCCCTGCGATATGCCCCCAAATAATTCCCGCAGAAGTATCGTGACCGTTTCGGTTATTATCGCTCTCTCGTTGGTGCTCTCCAAAGCGAACGCTCAAGGCGATGCTGCTAGCCCATTGCGATTCAATCAAGACATTCGCCCGCTGCTCTCTAGTGCATGTTATCGTTGCCACGGCTTTGACGCCAAAACGCGCGAGGCGGACTTGAGGCTCGATACCGAGGAAGGTGCGTTGGCAGTCCGCGACTCGGGACGTCCCGCGATCGCGCCTGGAAAGCTCGATGAAAGTCTGATTTGGGAGCGGATTCACTCCGCCGACCCAGATCTGGTCATGCCGCCTCCGTCATCCAATCGAAAACTCTCTCCTGCCGAAATCGAAACGCTGGGACAATGGATTCAACAAGGCGCTCGCTATGAGAAGCATTGGGCATTTGAACCCTTGCGAGAAAAATCGGACGCCCCCATCGATATCGATTCCATGTTAAAGCGAGAACTCGCCAAACATGGCCTCACTCAAAATGAACTGGCCGACCCCGTTACTCAAATTCGCCGATTGGCATTCACGCTAACAGGTTTGCCGCCTAACCAATCCGAGGTCGATAGTTTCACGTCAGATCCATCGCTTGCCAATTATCAACGCTTGGCCGATGCCTATTTAGCATCGCCACACTATGGCGAAGAAATGGCTAAACATTGGTTGGATGTTGCTCGCTACGGGGATACGCATGGTCTGCACCTCGACAACGAACGCCAAGCATGGGCCTATCGCGATTGGGTCGTGAACGCTTTCAATCAAAACATGCCTTTCTCGCAATTCACCATTGAACAGCTCGCAGGTGACTTGCTCCCAAATCCAACGCAATCGCAACTGGTCGCAACCGGGTTCAACCGCTCTAACGTAACGACAAGCGAAGGGGGTGCGATCGACGACGAGTTTCTCTACCGCTATGCAGTCGACCGAACCAGCACGACGATCCAAGCTTGGCTTGGTTTGACGGGTGGATGCGCCGTATGCCACGATCATAAATATGATCCGCTTACCACACGCGAGTTCTATTCGATGTACGCCTTCTTTTACAGTGCAGCGGATCCTGCGATGGACGGCAACACGAACACGACCAGGCCCTTTTTGCCGATTCCCACGGAACAGCAAAAAAGCGATTTAGAACGAGCAATCGACAAGGAGAAAAAGTCGCTTGCCAAGCTTCAACAACTGGCGTCGGCCCCTCTACAAATTGCCGCCGAAACTCAGAAGACGACAGTCCTTCCTGAAAAATCACCCATGAGCATCCTATGGCTGGACGACGAATTTCCGATCGGTGCTTCGCTTCGCAATACTTCACGCAACGATGCTGCGTGGTCCAACGACGTCGGCTCGCCCATGGGTATGCGATCGTTGCGGCAGGAGTTCGGTCACAAGTACGAACAAGTCATTTCTGGGGGATTGGTACCAAAATGGATACCTGAAGAAGGACGCTTGGCAGCGTGGATCCGAACCGATCGCAACGAACCACCGAAAGCTGTCTTTATCGAAGTTGCTACCGACAAGGGAAATCGCCGATTTGTTTGGACTAACTCTTCAGAAAACGCTCGCTTGGTGGACGCTAACGAAAGCAGAATCATCGGAAAACTTCCGCAGCCCGGTCGGTGGACCGAACTATCGGTCTCCCTATCCGATCTACCTGCGGGAACCAAAGTCAAAGAGTTGAAACTCGGACTCTTTGGTGGTGTTTGCCATTGGGATGGCGTTGTCTGCACCGGCATCCAGCGTCCAGAAGATCAATTGCTGTCCGATGCGAACCAATGGTGGACCAGCATCAAAGGAAGCAACGTTCCGCTAGCCACCGAGGAACTTGCGAAAGCCCTCAAAGAAGGCCCCGAAAGCGAAATCGGCAAGAACAACGTCGAGGCCGTTCATACTTTCTTTCGAACCTACCTTTCCGATGTTGCTGCTCCGGCGGTTCTCATTGCAAGACGAGATTGGCAAACCGCCCGAGTCGAACGGGCGATCATTGAAAGCCAAATACCCGGTACCTTTATCTTCAATGATCGCGCAACACCGCGAGATGCGTTCGTAATGACGCGAGGCCAGTACGACCAGAAAGGTGAGGCGGTTGTTCCAGGCACGCCGGCGATTCTTCCGCCTTTGAAACTAGACTCCAACCGTTCGCGTCTAAACCGTTTGGATCTTGCCAAGTGGATTGTCTCTGATGAAAACGCGCTCCCCAGCCGCGTGACCGTCAATCGATTCTGGCAGCAAGTGTTCGGCGTTGGATTAGTCAAAACAAGCGATGATTTTGGTTCGCAAGGTACTCCTCCGTCTCATCCCGAACTTCTCGATCGTTTGGCATTGGAATTTCGGTCTAAAGGATGGGACATCAAGAAGTTCATGCGCGAACTCGTCAGCACACACGCTTTCCGCCAAGCCGCCAACGTGAATCAACAATCCTACGACAAAGATCCCGAAAACCGATTCCTTGCTCGAGGACCTCGCATCCGATTAGACGCAGAGCAGATTCGCGATAACATTCTGGCCGTCAGTGGATTGCTAAACAAGCAAACAGGCGGACCTGGATTTAAAGGCTACCAGCCACGCAACATTTGGGAACCTGTAGGGTATGGTGATTCCAATACTCGCTATTACATACAAGATCATGGCGATGTTCTTTACCGCCGCAGTTTGTATAGCTTTATCAAACGAACGGCTCCGCCACCCTTTATGAGCAATTTTGACGCCCCGAATCGTGAACTATTCTGCACACGTCGCGAACGAAGCAACACCCCACTTCAAGCGTTGCAATTGATGAACGATGTACAGTATGTAGAAGCAGCACGCGTACTTGCCGAGTCCATTCTGCGAGACAAAGCGATTGCCCCGGAACAACGTACTGAGTTTGCTTTTCGAAAAGTCCTATCCAGGACCCCCACCGAAAGCGAGCGGCTGGCTATCCAATCTGCCTACGAACAGTTTCAAATCAAATTTCAAGTTGAAATTGAAGATGCAAAGAAACTGATTCGAGTCGGTGAGCGGCCATATGACCCGTTGATTCCACCGAGCGACTTGGCAGCGTTCACCTTGGTCGCGAATTTGATCATGAATCTAGACGAGACGGTCACTCGTAATTGATCTAAGCGTACTGATCTAGGGAGTTCGCAATCGGTTATGCAGTTGTTTGCAAAGCCGAGGTAGCGACTCAAAGATTGCCGCGTACTCTGGAAGTGCACCTTTCTTGGGCCGGACTACGATGTCGAGTCCGACGGGCAAATCCATTTTCTGCTTTCGAAACGACTCTCGGATTAAACGCTTCCAGAGATTTCGTTGAGGAGAATTTCCGACTCGCTTGGAGATGCTCAATCCGAGCCGAGTCGGTTCGTCATTTCGTCGGCAAGCATGTATAACCAAAACGGAATCGCTGGCGACGATTCCGCTTTTGAATACCCGATCAAAATCCTTTGGACTCACCAAACGAGCGGACTTTGGGAATCGCTCGTTGCGCTGGGCCGACATACGATTGAGCTAATGCGATCAGCACTAGTCCATTATTTTTGCGTTGGCGATGAGCTTCAGGAACTCTTGATTGCTTTGGAAACGCGACAGTTGTTTTGTCAGTTGCTCCATCGCCTCGACCGGATGCATCGAATTGAGCGTTCGACGAATCATGGTTACGGAGTGATAGGTATCGGGATCATGAAGCAATTCTTCACGGCGTGTTCCCGATTGAGAGATATCGATCGCTGGCCAAACGCGACGGTCTGCCAATTTGCGATCAAGTACCAATTCCATGTTTCCAGTACCCTTGAACTCTTGGAAAATGAGTTCGTCCATTCGTGAACCGGTATCCACAAGTGCGGTTCCGACGATGGTGAGCGATCCACCTTCTGCAAAGCATCTCGCGGTTGCGAACAGCTTTTTGGGAATATCCAGGGCCTTGATGTTCACGCCACCGGACATGGTTGCTCCGCTGTTTCCGACCCATTTGTTAAAGGCGCGAGCCAATCGGGTGATCGAATCCATGAGCATGAATACGTCTTTGCCCATCTCAGCCAATCGCCTGCAACGATCCACGACGAGTTGACTCAAACGAACGTGAGAGTCGACGTCTTCATCGAGGCTGCTCGCGATCACTTCGCCTCGCTCAATGCTTCGGCGCATGTCGGTAACTTCTTCGGGACGCTCGTCGATCAGGAGAACAATCAGTTCTACATCTGGATAGTTTTGCGCGATACCTTTGGAGATATGCTGCAACATGATCGTCTTGCCCGAACGGGGTGGGGCGACGATGAGAGCGCGTTGTCCACGGCCGAGCGGAGCGAGCAAATCGATCACACGGTTGGTGATTGGCTGCTGTCCGATTTCGAGTCGAAGCCATCGCTCTGGATTGATGGCTGTTAGTTGGTCAAAGTTCTTGACGTTGATGTATTCTTCAGGCTTCATTCCTTCGACGTCAATAATCTCTTTGACGCGAGGGCCTTGCGAGCGTCGGGTCTGCTGCATGACCGCACGGATCTTGACACCCTGACGCAATCGGAACTTCTCGATCATGGTTCCAGGAACGAATGGATCGGTGCGTTCGCGGGAATAGTTATTCTCTGGTGATCGCAGAAACCCGTATCCGTTGGGATGCATTTCCAGCAGGCCATAGAATTCCTGACCTGGTTCCTCGGCAGCGGCTTCGGCTCCCTCCTCAGTGACGATTGGATCCCCGTTCTCATCGAGAGCTGGCGGAGTCTGTTCGTCTTCAGGCTTGGCGAAAGCTTGCTGGTAGTTGGGTCCGTATCGACGACGTGGCTTCTTGACGCGAGGACGTGGTGCTGGACCACTTCCCGAACCCGCGCTACTTTGATCATCGCCTTGAAAACGGGAACGGAAACGCTTCTTCTTGGGCATAAATGCACATCCAAACAGGAAACAAGTGCTGCCGTCCTAGGCCCCAATTGCATTGGAGGCATGACAAAAAACGGAAGCAGGAATAGTGCGTCTAATACACACTGAAAACTTCGTAACGAAACGAAAAACTATAGCGATCGCAAGCAAATACTGCTTTGGCACCCACTACCTGACGGGGTCATGAACATCGTCTACGGGACAGCGAAGTCTGCAAGACGGGGAATTCAATCAATCAGTCATGTAGGAATCGGGAGGATGATTGAGCCAGCGGGCACAATCGACAACTTTCCGTGGATGACATTTGCGAGGGCAGCCAGATTGGGCGGGCACCTAACGGAGCCGTTAGACAGAGAATGCTATCGATTCCCTCTGTCATAACTGACCACTACGTAGTGGAGTGTTACATAGCGATCGTGGTATGTCAAGCCAGAATGCAGCACATCCGGAACAATCCGGAAATTTTATCAATTCTATTGATTTCCACTCGATTCCATTCGCCCCTTCAACCGATGCGACTGACAAGGTGCCTTGTATTCGGCATGTTCGTACCGACAAGGCATGGATCGAGAGAGTTGCAATATGTTGAAAAGTTCGACTGCCGACATCAAGCTAACGGGTAGACTTCCGCTCGCATTCCTAATTGCGATCTTCTTTGCGACAGGAGTCAGCGGTGCCGAGAGAGCGATTTCTTGGACCGAAGACTACGATGCGGCTGTCCAGCGGGCCGCGACGTCCAACTCCGTATTGATGCTCCACTTCTATACGGACAATTGCCCACCCTGCAAGTTGCTCGACAAAAAGACCTTCGTGGACTCCAACGTCGTCAACGCTGTGAACGAAAACGTCGTCCCTGTTCGGATCAACGCCGACCGTCGTCGCGACTTGGTCGAGAAATACAGTGTCACGCGATGGCCCACCGATATCTATTTGTTTCCTAACGGCGACGAAATCTATCGCGGCGTGAGCGATCAAGACCCATCGGTATACGTACAAAAAATCAAACGCATCTCGTTGCGCAATCGAGACTGGACAATCGAGCGACTGGCTATGGCGAAAGCCCAACAGCGTCGACAAGACCAAGCGCTCGCTGCTCATGCGCCTCAGATCCAAGCCGAGCGTCCTGTCTACACAGGCAACGCAGGCCAGAGCGTTAAGTCTCAATCGCCCCAATGGACGAACAAAATTGGGTTGAGCCAAGCGGTCGCCTCCAATCCGGCACCAACACCTCGTGCTGGACAACGCGTTATCGAGAACCCATACATTGCGAAACAGCCTGTTGTCGTTCCTCCTGCAAGGACCTCACAGGATCCAATCGCATCCGAGCAGCCCATCGAAAACGCACCGATCGTTCAGGCACCTAGGACAGCCGTTCAAAATCCATTGGAACAACCAAGCATGCCCTCGATCGACGCATCGTTGGCCAAAGCTCCCGTGCCAGTGCAACCGATCGCGAACCGCCGTCCCGC
>CAIXME010000293.1 GCA_903920425.1 uncultured Pirellula sp.
AAGCCTTACTGGGCGATTGCCACTATGGGAAGAACTCATCACGTCTATCAACAAGCGTCCTTGGCTCGGTTACGGCTATTTGGCTTATTGGGACGCCGCCCGCGTCGAGTACTTGAGCGATACGTTCAAGTGGGAAATACCGCATGGACACAACATGTATCTAGATATCATGCTCGATGTTGGCTTCATTGGATTGCTTGGATACATCCTGTGGTACATTTTTGCGTTGTATACAGCATTCGTGCGATTCAACGAGACCAACAAAATCGAGTACGCCATCGTTATTGGTTTAGGAGTTTTCGCAATCGCCAACGGCTTTGCCGAATCGCTTTTTAAGCTTCCGACCTTCCACCTGCTCGTGCTCCTGACCGCATTCTGCTCGCTTTTATTTGAAAAAGGCCCTAGCAGGTCCATACCAGTGCCAGATCGCAACCGGCGAGCCATTCCTCACATCCAGCCAAGGTAATTCGCAGCGAGCGTCTCAATGAGTAAAACGATGAGAAGTTCGAAACCGCCCGTGGTGGTAGTCGTTGGCCAGACGCCGCCTCCATTTCACGGGCAAGCGATCATGATTCAGATGTTGCTGGACGGCCCTCTGCCGGATGTAAAGCTGCACCATGTTCGGATGTCTTTTTCCGACAACATGGATCAAGTGGGTCGATTTCAGTTGAGCAAGCTATGGCATTTAGTCTATTTGATTGTTTGCATCGCGAAAGCGCGTATTCAATTTGGAGCAGCCATTCTTTACTATCCCCCGGCCGGACCAAATCGCGTTCCTGTGTTTCGGGATATTGTGCTGTTGCTGAGCACAAGGTGGATGTTTCGTAAAACAGTATTCCATTTCCAGGCCAGCGGTGTAAGCGAACTGATCCCCAAGCTTCCTTTGCCGATTCGGATTCTAGCCCAATGGGCTTATAGCAAGCCTGATGTAGCAATCCAACTTTCCCCGTTGACTACACCAGACGCGACCTATTTCAAGGCGCGTAAGATCTGCACCGTACCGAACGCAGCATACGATCTTTCATCCCAGTTTGTGCGTTCGCGTGACGCCGCTGCCGATACTGAACCTGCTCGCATTCTTTATGTTGGAACAGTGTGCGAGGCAAAAGGCATGCTCGTATTGCTTGATGCATGCAGTCAGCTCAAAACTTGGGGGAGCAGGTTCCATCTCGACGTAGTCGGTAGCTTTCAGCCATCCCAATTTTCAACGGCAGTTCAAGCATGCATCAAGGACAGAGATTTAACCGAGCATGTTACTATTCATGGACAAAAGACGGGCGACAGCAAGTGGAACATGTTTGCGAACGCGGATATGTTTTGCTTTCCATCTCACTATGAGTCCGAAGGGTTCCCATGTGTGCTGGTTGAAGCGATGTGCTTCTCACTCCCCGTTGTTTCCACGCGATGGAGAGGAATCCCATCCATCGTAGAAGAAGATCTCACTGGTTACTTGGTAGATACTGGCGATTCCAAGGCGTTGGCCCTTCAACTGCAACGCTTGATCCTCGACCCGATCGCCGCTCGCAAAATGGGAATCGCTGGACGAGAGCGATTTGAATCGAAGCTCTCTAGCACCAAGCACCTAGAACAGATGCGACAGATTTTCCTCGAACTTTCTCCAGGGTAAGAATTGAGATGCGAAAATACCTGACGTACTGGCCGATCGGCTGTTTACTAGTCGCTATGTTGCTGTTTCACGGCTTCACGATCCAACACCAGAGTTTCTTTGTCGACGAAGTAGACGAGTTGGGTTTTGCCAAGGGCCCCGTTTGGGATGCAGTTTGGATGCCCGACTCCATGCCTCCCTTGTTTACGCTGACGTTGAGACTGTGGCGAACGCTTTTTTCTTGGGATGAAAGTGGTCGCTGGCTCTCCGCAATAGCTGGAATAGTCGCGACGGGTTGCACCTATGGCATTTTTCGAAAGCTAACCGATCATCGGTGCGCAATTCTCACAGCGGTTCTGTTTGCATTTTGCCCTTTGCAACTTTACTACTCTCAATTGACTCGCGGTTATTCCTTGATGACGCTGGTTGCGGTTCTATGCATCGGTTGCTTTCTTTTGGCACACGCGAACACGAAGAGCAAGACTCGCTACTGGGCTGGCTACATCGCGTTCACGGTGATTGGGATTTATACACACTACTACTTTGCAATGATTCCAATATCGCTCGCGGTTGCATGGTTGTTGATGGGAAAAACACATCGGATAGAAATGAGGTACGTTGTCATTGGGTACCTGTTCGTTTTCTTTGCATCTCTTCCGGTACTCGCTTTTTTGAAGGTAGATTTTCAGTACCAACATGCATTGCGAGAGCCGCGGCCCCTGTCCTTGGGGGCGGTCGTGTACACCTACTTCTCGTACTTTAGCGGCTATGCGCTCGGGCCCTCTCAATTTGAAATACGCACAGAGCCTAGTGGAGCGGTGTTCCGAAAGGCAATACCTTGGTTACTATTTCTGTCCGCAGTCACGGCTCCACTCTTCATTCTAGGAACACGAGCGTTAGCCAAAAGGCGGATGTTGATACCCATTCTTTGCGTGACAACCGTGCCCCTTTTGCTAATCGGGGCCGTCGGTGCCTTATCGGGAATTACTTACAACGTGAGATTCGTCGTTTGGTTTGCCTTTCCCATCTCGGTTTGGATTGGAATGGGTAGTATGCAACTGAGAGAGGAACGTGGCCGCGCTCGTTGGGTGTTTGGCGTTTCCTATGTCCTTTGCTTGACATTGTTTTTTATTGCCAATGCACAGAGAGTCTATGACCCTCGCTACCAGATCGAAGATACTAGGTCATTAGTGCGTTATCTCCAGAAATCCGGAGTGCAGGATCGCGAGGTTTTCGTCGTTTCGGACTATATGGTGAGGCCATTGCAGTACTATGGTCCAACCGTACGCTGGGCCGAATTGCCGATTCCTGGCACGCAAGGGATTGAGATCGATGATAGTTCTAAGCTTGAAAAGGCAATTGAATCGATGCGTTTCGAAGAACAAGGCGATTTCTACGTAGCCTATTCGCGGCCATTTCACGGTGATCCGCTGGGGTTGATGCGTCGATGGCTTGAACGCGATGGCGTCGAGCTAGAGCAGTCGTTTGCGGGAATAGATTTGTACCGAGTGGACCGCTCCATCGCTCGCGGAATCGATTAGATCTTGATACCTTCTCGCTGCATGGTGAGCGAGCGATCAAATGTCTTGCCAACAAAAAAGATAGCTGGTGCAAAGAGCCCTCGATCAAGCGGCAATTGAATTCGAACCGTGATTTCCGGTGTAGCATTGTCGATTGCAGCTGGAGTTACCGTGATGGTCGCCTCCGACAAACCAATGGTCGCAAGGATTGAGCTTGCAGTGTCCCGAACTTTTTGGGCTGTAGCACCAGGAATGATTCCTTGGCGACCGCCTTCGTAGAGCGCGTGGGCAACGGTATGTTGGATCATGGAAACACGACTAAATTCCAACGCTGCGAAGAAAAACAGAAACGCCAACCCTACGGTCAATGCCATTTCAACAGTCACAGCACCCATTCGGGGATGCGTGGTCATCGTGCGGTTGGATCGATAGTTCTTCATAGGTCCGTCGACGCTCTGGGTTGATATGCGATTCAGGCGAGTATCAATAGATAACAAGGTTTTAGACGCAGCTACTGGGTCAGAATCGTACTGAGTGTTAACGCAATCTCTCGAAAAACGCGTTCTAGTTCGGCCCCATTGTCAGCATGAAAAAACCGACCACCACCGATCCTTGCGACTTGGGTCATTGCGGATTTGTCGGCATCGCGTCCAAAGGTAATCGCATGGATTGTCGTGCCTTTTGCAGCTTCCTCTCGGGCAGCTTGGACGGCCGGTCTTCCAACATTCTGCATTCCATCGGTGAGCAAAATCATGGTGCGTTCAACGAATTGTCTCGTTCTACCTCGGGCCATTATTCGGCCACCAGCGTCAATGCCACCTGAAATGTTGGTAAAACCCGCGACCGGCATTCTTCCCATTCCATCGTTTATCGCAACGAGATTCGTTGTCAAATCCACATCTTCACTTTCGAAGGTCGAATAGGAAGCTAGGCCAACGTTCTCTTCTACTGGACTATCGTTTAGGATGCTCACGAATACGGAGACAGCGTTGATCAGACTGAGGAACTTGTTGTCATCGAGCATTGAGCCTGAACGGTCGACAACCAGCACGATATCCCGTTCGATGAATGTGGCGGTGCTAGTTTCCTCAGGCTGGAAACTCGCTGTGTTGAAAATGCGACCAAAGAACAATTGGACATTCCCTGAGAGCGAGTTGTTGGTGCGCTTTCCGTGAACCCGAACACTGTTGGTGGGAAATCCCCCTTGCTGAAATTGAAAGCTACCGTTCGCAACGAGCGTAGCGCGTCCAAAATCAAAGTCGCTATCCCGGAGGTCGAGCGGTGCATTGGCGACCAAGTTCGCCCGTGCGATCTCTTTTCCTCGGTCGAGAGCCGCTCGGCTATTCTGGGTTCGGGCGAGCGCCTCTGTAGCAGCCTTGGCTGCTGCATCGGTCGCAGATCGCAGTTCCGATTTCACGAGATGCATGTAGGCGACATCAACAGAAAATGCGACGGTCATCAGGAACGCAAAAATCATGACGCAAATCAAGACGAGCATGGCTCCTCTTCGATCTGCGGGGGAATTTTTGTATCGCTGGAAGAACGTTTTGGCATGTGCGACACGGCTATAAGCGTTTAGCACTGCGAGTGATTTTAGTCGTTGCATGTCAATATCTTATGAGCAGGAGATTCATTAAGAGAACAATGCGGTCAAAACGTAGAGCACGCCTACTCTTTGACCATTACCGTTCGGACCGTAGTACGGCGATCTGCAATGACGTTTCCGAAAAAGGGGCTGTTTGCCGCGTAATTCGCGCTGACTTCGATGGAGACAATGGCTCCCCGTGCCGCAGTGGAGGTATCTGTAGGAGAAAAACGGATCGTGGATCCGCGGATTTGTCGTGCGTTCAACACAGCCTGCGCTCTCGCTGTTGCCTCAGCAGTGGAGGCCCGCGTACGTATGGCTTCGCGGATTCCTTCATACGCAGCGGTCGTTAACGCTTGACGAACAAAGATGGCGCTAGTCGCTTCCATACTCCCAAGTATCAAAAGCATGATGACAGGTAGGCAGACAGCAAACTCGACCAATGCCGCCCCGTGGCGAGCCTTCCGCCATAAGGATGTACTGCGTTTGGTGGACCGAACTCTTCGCATCGACTTATTCCGCCTCGCCAACGTGCGCGGGCTTCTCTGTACGTGATTTGCGATAGAGAAATGCTTTATTCAAGTCGTTTGCCAAGGATCGCCAGTAGTCGCCATTCCGAAATTCCATTTCTTCAGGCTGTTTGCCGTCGGCGATTTG
>CAIXME010000294.1 GCA_903920425.1 uncultured Pirellula sp.
TACACCCGAGTTAGTGCACCGACCAATGCCTCTATCTCCAGAGGGCTGTGTGCGACGGAGAGACTGATCCGCAGAAGGCTCTGTCCCTTGGGTACGGTGGGTGGCCGAATCGCAGGAACATATATCCCTTGCTGTAGGAGTTTCTTGCTGGCGCTCATTACCTTTTCAGGTGTCCCGAGAAAGACGGGAATGATGGGGCTGTTTCCGCTGCCGACTTTAAATCCTAAGTCCGTTAGTTTCGCCCTCAGGCTGACCGACTTTTGTTCTAGTTCTGCTCTTTCGGATCGCATCTTCGAAATGATCGGCAGCGACGCGCACGCGGCGGCGGCGCTGGGTATGGTACCGCCGGTGCTGTAGATCCATGAACGAGACATATTGGTTAGCCAATTGATCAAGGTTGGGTTGCCTGAGACGAAGCCGCCGACGCAGCCAACTGCTTTGCTGAGTGTACCCACATGGATTAAGCGTTCTGAATGGATGTTCATGTGCTCGCACAGTCCTCTGCCTTGTTGACCGTAAACTCCCGTCGCGTGAGCTTCGTCAACAATGCATTGCATGTCATAGGCCTCGCAAAGCTCGATTAGGCCGGCGAGAGGAGCTAGATCCCCATCCATACTGAATACGGTATCCGTGGCTAGGAATCCGAATCGTCCCTCGTTGCGATGGGTCCGAACCAGCTGTCGGAGAGAATCGAGGTCGCAATGAGGGTAGACGATGATCTTGGCACCGCTTAGCCGGCAGCCATCGATCAAGCTGGCATGGTTGAGGCGATCGCTAAAGATGACGTCTTGCTTGGTTGCAAGTGCCGAGACGACGCCTAAATTGGCCGCGTATCCGCTCGAGTAAACTAATGCCGATTCGGCCCCTTCAAAGTTCGCAATGGTCTGTATCAGCTTGGTATGGATGTCACCGTGGCCCATAAGCAAGGGGCTTGCACCGCACCCGATTCGCCCTGAGAGCGAGTGAGAATTCGCGGCCAAACGGACTTCGGGATGCCACGACATTGCGAGATAATCGTTCGAACCAAAATGAATCAATTCCGTTCCGTCTAAGCGCAATTTGGTCGGCCCGAGGGGGCTAGAAGCTCGCAAACTGCGAAGCGTCTGACTTTGCTTGCGATCGTTCAAAGCTTCGGTCAGGTGATTCCAAAAGGTGGGCTGTGACGATTTATCCGGTAAAATATGAGGTCCAAGGTCGTCAGATTCGGAAAACGGGTTTGATTCGACGGGTCGCATAATCAATAATGCTGTCGGAGTTGTTGGATCGCTTTTAGTGATGGATGGTTGGTTGGACCCTGGCGGCGATCAGCAAACCGTGAATGCAGCTTACAAATCGGAATTGGAGCTTAAGAGTCTAGTCATGCAGATGCTAGAGCCACAACTGTTAATCACTGACGACGATCGAGATTTTCGATTGACGTTGGGTGATGCATTGTCTCGACGTGGGTACAAAACGGTGCTTGCTGCCGACGGGATTGAGGCGATGGAGGTGATCAAGAGCCAGCGGATTCACTTGGCATTGCTGGATGTGCATATGCCTCGTTTAGATGGTCTAGGGATGTTGGAGTCTTTGCGAACTACACAGCCCACGCTGCCATGTATCTTGATGTCAGCCGAGTTGGATGAGTCGATCGTATCGCGAGCCCACCAGCTGCGAACGCATCAACTGCTGGCGAAACCGTTCAGTCTCAATCTTCTCGCGGACACGATTCGCAATCTGCTCGATCAATGTTATGGCCCGCGTGTAGACTAGATCTGCTGTTGCGATAGCCCAGCTTTAACGCTCGCATTGGGACGACAGTCATAAGTTGCTGGGCTACAGCAACGCACATAGACCGTAGCGTGAGGAGTGAGAGAGGAGCATGGGATCTATCTCTTAGGGACTTGTTGCTTTCATCACAACCCGACGCGTTACAAGAATTTTCACCACAGAGACACCAAGACACAGAGATTTCAAGAATTCATTTTTGGACCACAACTCTTCTCCGCGTCTCCGCGTGAACCATGGATTCTGATCGGCACTATCACCACCCGAATTGCTACTCGTCGGGTAGTGATAGCTGTATTGCCAGGCGGCAAGCCAATTAAATCAACAAGCCATTCGTAATGGGGCTTGGGTGCTGAGACGGTCTGGTTACGTTTTGGGAACTTCGTGAACCACAAGCAGGTTGTGCGTGTTGTTGAGTAGTCCGGTTCCGGTGACGTAGACAACTCGATCGCCGGCAGAGA
>CAIXME010000295.1 GCA_903920425.1 uncultured Pirellula sp.
CACGAAAGCAAAGCTGGGCTAGCGTTTTAGAATTGCCAACCTTGGCTCCATTGATCTTCGAGTGGAGCGAGTGCTCTTGCGATTCAAAAGGCCCCCCGATCTTTATCGATACCGGCTTAGCATCTTGTAATAGCGAATCATCATCGCTTATCAATTGCAACCAACCGCGTCCCCGAGGCAGCCCTCCCAACGCAGCATTCCCCCAAACATGGCAACGCGAAATCAGTTCATCGGCACTTTGCCAATTGGGAACGCATTCCGCCGTTAGCCGAAACGCTTTCGCAGCAGCAGCAACTCGCGCTGCTAGCAGCTCGCGAGCGGGCGATGCATCCACGAACCATTCCGGATTCGAAGCAGACAACGATTGCGATTTTTGTAAAAGCGCGGTAGCAACCCTGGCGAAGTATGGACTCTCATGGGGCTTGGGGATTTCCCAAAAGTCATCTAAAACGCGAATACTAGCTCGAACCAATCGCTCATTGCGTTGAGACTCCTGCCAATCACGAATGACCGAATCGCAGATGGTTTGAAGCGAAATCGATGCTACGATGCGCGACACCATGACCGCAGCAAGCCGGTTCTTTGGCTCAGTTCCAACGATTGGTTCGCCATCCGGCATGCACGCTTCTTTTGCGAGACGTTGAGTCGAACCATCCATTGGAGATTCGTCCAGCCTAGTCTTGCCGTCGAATCGATAGCATGCCAAGTTCTTCATGAGACCTAGCAATGCCATTTCGCATTTTGCATGATTATCTAATGCGCCGAGGAGCTGCTTTTTGCTCGGCTTGCCTGAATCGGTGCGCGTTTCATCGAGTCGTTTCAGTGTGGAAATGCGAAGCTCAACAGCCTTTTGTATCGATTCACCCTCGTTCGGCAAAAAACCAGTCTCTAAAAGCTGCTCCAAGACATAGTCGTATTTGGATTGCTGATAAGACTTCTCTTTGAGGATACGCCGCCAACGATCGACAACATGGTTCCGAATTTGCGCAAGTTGCGAAGAGACATCTATGAGCGAAATGGGCAAAGTTGACTCACCGGCAAGGACCGTTCGCATAGCGTTCAGGTTCGAGCAAAGCGCCTCCGCAATCCGATCCACTTGTACATGAAACGGCACCACGTCGGAATCTGAAAACGTGGCATCCATAGCATCGAGTGCTGGAACGAGGGCAGGCAACTCGGACAACGCGCGTTCCTGCGCATTGGATGCGGTCACAAGATCTTGAAGCCATTGCTTGGTCGATTCCACGACCTTTTCCAATGCACCTAATTCGGCTTCCAATTCCGCGTCCCAGTCATCGGCCAAGAATCGATCCTCCAAATTCCGTCGACGTTCATCGAGATCGCTTTCCGCCTTCTTATAAAAGCTCGCAAAGGGGAACTCGCTTACTTGCGTTCGCAGTTTCTCGATCCGACTAGCAACGTTTGCGAAACGCTTCAGGATACTCGGGGATTTCCAAAGCTGGATCGCTGGCCGGTCAATCGCGTGCAATAGAAACGGGATGGTTACAAGCTCATTTTCGATACTCGCAATTTGACTTCCCTGCAAAAGCTTGATTGCGTTGACTCGAGTCGGCTCCTCAGCTATTTCATTCCAGACGATCGCTGCCTTGGAGGAGATCATCAAATCCAAGTCTGTTTGATCTCTGGACGCGAAACGTGTTCCTTCATCGTACTCCTCGCTAAGTCTCCAGAATCGACGAGCGAAATCCTCTTCTCTCGATCCCGATGAGGCACTATTCATCGCAGCGGTCTCGAAAGACACCGCCAAACGCAGCAAAGTACTCCATCGTGCCGGATGCAAATGCCACGGTGAACCGGACTCCAATGACTCGACTCTGCGCCAAATTGCCTCCACCTGCTCCTGTTCATTTCCTTGGAACATCGTCGACACAGCTTCAGGCTTGGCTTCGTTCCCATTTCCAGCCCAAGCCAAACGCAGGTCGGACCGATGCGTTGATACCCTTTCAGGCCGTTGTGGATCTCCAGATTGCTCCCATCCGATACGATGCAATTGTTGTTCAAGAAATGACATAACCTCATTCATTTCAACAACATGATCCGAATCTCCTCCCCATGAAGCCTGATCCGCACGCCCGAGTAGGGCATCGGCGAGGGATTGAGTAAACGGGTCACCGTACCCTGGCTGCGGACGAGACGTGCGATTTCGTGAAGTCCCCGGCAGTACTACTTCAATGTGCCGTTCGCTTTGGCTTTTCGAAATAGACTCCACCAACGTGACCACGGCATCATTGAACGGATTGCTCGCAGATGGAATCGGAAACAAGTTTTGCTGGCGATTGCTCTCCAAAAACAATATCAACGATCGTTCGCCTTTCGTAATTCGGTCGAGTCGATCCACGATGGTTTTCAAAGGGAGCCAAGTTGATTCGTCCAACGGTTGTGAGTCTCGCACGATAAAGCAAGGACGAAGCCTGCTATCAACCACACCGTGCAAGTTTATGTAAAGCAGCAAAGGTTTATCCACGGCCGCGGCATGGTGCAACTGAGCGACCACATCATCAAAGTCACTCCATTGGTCCCTTGTCAATTCGCTGGTTTCCGCTATCCGCTTGACCGTCATGTTGTGACGATCCAACGAAGACATCACTTTTACGTTAAGCGGCTCTCGAGGATTCAAGTCCCACGGGGGAAAATAGGTACTGGACAAGATCAACAGCGGCGTGCGTGTCGGAGTCACCAGAACGTAGCGTAGAAACAAAAACGAAAAGCCCAATACAC
>CAIXME010000296.1 GCA_903920425.1 uncultured Pirellula sp.
ACTTTCCGTTCGGCCACAGGGATAACGGCCACAGGGATAACGGCCACAGGGATAACGGCCACAGGGATAACGGCCACAGGGATAACGGCCACAGGGATAACGGCCACAGGGATAACGGCCACAGGGATAACGCAGTCGGTCAAAACGGATCTGGAGGTCTGTCCTACTGTTTGGAAAGTGCTTTCTCGCTTTTGCGACCCGTTAACCGACCACTCGCAACGGAGTTGTTCCGTTTTGCCGTGCCGTGAACAAATGGATGGCGGCTGTCAGCTCATGCATGGCGTCTTCTAATTGCTGCGATTGATGCAGCATATTCAAGTTCTGTACAAGCCGATCTTGTAACGCCAATAGCTTTCCATCGCCGATAAGGCTCGTCGCAATATCGTTGGTCATTTGCTGCGCGGTAGCAAGCTCGTGGTTTACCTGTCGAACCTCTTGGATTTGATTGGCTTGGTTCTGTTCGACGATTCGCAAAAAGTGAACGAGGTTCTCTTCTTGACGTTGGTCTACTTGTTCCCAACGCTTTTGCGTTGCGTTCAATCGTTCGTTCCACTCGTCTACAAGCACCTTTTCGAACGAGCCAATGGTACTCAAAATCATGGAGTGCGATTCGCTCAAAGCATCCATAAACGGCTTCAGCGAACTATCCACGTTTTTGAATCGGTACAGCAATTCGTCTTCGATGAATGCGTTGATCTTCTGCAGTACGCTGTTCTCGCTGCGTTCGATAAGAAATCGAGTCAACAACGTAATTGCCAAGCAAGACATCGCAGTAAACGTCGTGTTGAAGGCCGTTCCCATACCGCTCAACATCGCAGGCAGCTTGTCGGACAAACCTTCCATCGAAAGCCCGGTGAGCGCGGTTCCAAAGTGCACCACCGTTCCGATCAATCCTACGATCGGTAGGATGGTGGTAACAAATCGGGAGAATCCATATCGTTCATAGATCTGATCGCTATCGCGTGTCGCTAAAGCTTCCAGATACTCTCGGAAACCCTCTGCAGATCGCCGCTCGTAAACGAATCGCAATCCCGATTGAATACGACGGTACATCATGGTGCTGCGAAGTTCGCTATGATTCATCGTCAAACTATCCAACAGCGCAGACGCTTGCTCCGGTTCCTCTAAACCAAATTGAGCTGGTAGCCATTGTCGTCCTATGACACGGCGTTCTCGCTGGGCACGCAGAAAACACATCAAATGCTCTGCGGACGCCCAAAAGAAAAGCAGCACAATCACGTACTCGGTAATGTGATGCGTGGTATACGTTTGAAGTATCGAATCCTTCATGAACGGCTGGTGAACGACTCCATAGAAAATCGCTCCCAGCGTCATCCCAATCAAGAATGCCAGCCACCCGTCAGCAACGTATTTCCGAAGCGAAATTGATATCATTCTTTGGACCCATGTACCGTGTACTTGCAGTGAACCTTGTCGCGGAACATAGCTAGACTGCGATTCCAGTACAATGTCATCTGGCTTGGCACTCGAGGCGTTCTTCGGTGTGGGGGCCTCAAGTGCGTGCCACAGAACGGCTCGCGACGTTCCGCTAACAGGGTTAGTACCGTTTGGCGTTAGGCCACTAGCAAGTGACCTGCAGAACGAGGGAGCATCAGCTCAGATTGAGCTAGCATTCTCATTAAAAGAAACGGCAGCTTGAGGCGAGCGAACTTCGCACAACCGTTCGTTCGCCTCAAGCTTGCCATTAACCCTCCTGGGGTGTATTGGTGCCCCTAGTATCGTCGGGCAAGCCTGCACACAACGGATAAAGAGAAACGGCGAGAAAAGTCGTCGCAATCGGCAAATCTTGCCTGTTTTGCTAAGCCTCTCTAGGTTCCTGTTCCGATCCATGTCTAACCCAAACTAACTTGCTTTGGCCATGGCGGATTGCTAGAAGTCAAGTTCACGAACTTGTCTAAGCCTATGCGGCTTACAAGCTTTAGACGGGACTCAACTACGTGGGCGATGTACTGCGATGCTGTTTCAAAAAGAAATCAAGTCGGAACAACGTTCTCAACGAGAGATGGGTGCAGCATGGATATGGGGAACGATTGCATGCATTCTATTTTACTCCTTGATTTGGTTCGGTCCGCTGAACGTGGATATCGTACGTCGATATTGCTCTTCGCAGCTGGCCTCTTTGGTGCTGATCGAACTCTTCTTTGTTGCGTCCACTGCGTTAGCGCTTAGATCGCTAACGAATTATCGACAGTCCAAAGCCTTCGAGCATGACAAGCGCGCGCTGCGTGAATTGTGCGAAACAGATAACCACGAATGGATGGACCTGGCCTTCGACGCCAGGCGCTCGTGGATGGTAGATAAATGGATTGCTCGCGAATCTAAACGAGAGGAATCTTGGTTGAGCCAACACTGGGTCGACTTGCTGGAGAGACTAGCTGCCTACCGCATTCCTACGAACTTAGAACCTATGATGGGTTCGTTCTTATCGCGAGATCAGCATGAATGCCAGTCGCGTTACAGTCCTCTTCGAGCGATGGCATTGGCCTTTCCCGTCATTGGAATTCTCGGCGGTATTGTTGGGCTTTCCGCATCCATCTCGCAGCTTGATTTGTCGGGTGCTTCCTTTGATTCGCCGGTAACACGAGATGGACTGCGCAACGGAATTGTGAGTGCATTGGACGTGTTGGCCATGGGGGTTGGATTCATGTTGGCGATGCGGACAGTGTTGTCCATGGTGTACAACCACGAACACTCTCTCCGAACGCAAATACATAGCGCACTCGTGGACGCATCGCAACTTTGCTTTCGTGAACTGCCGGTGGACTTGCCCACCAAGCATTTGGAAATAGATTCGCGAGGGATGGCCAGTGATACTTCCATGCACGCTTTTGTGAAGATGCAGTGCGATCTTTGGGAGCAAACGATCTCGGCCGCTCACGAACATTGGAGCGAACTAACCACGAAATCGTCCGACATGGTCCTGCACTCGCTGGCGACGGCGTTAGAGTCCGCTGTTTCCCAGCATGATCAGATTCTGAAAAGCCACGTCTCTGAGATTTCTCGCGTCCAAACCGAGGGTGCGCTCGCCATCGATGCTCGTTGGCAACAATGGCAAATCACGTTGACTGAAAAAGCGAGAGAACTTCACAAACAGCAACGCGACGCCAACGAACAAGTTGCCTTGCTCCATTTGCTCATCGAAAAACTGGACGCGATTCAGTCGCTTGAAAAGCCGATGCAAACAACGCTTGAGCGATTGACCGATATCGATCGATTCCATGAAGCGGCTATATGCTTGACCGAAGCGGTCGCTGTGCTGGGAACCCAAATGGAACGTCACGGGCTCCTGGGCCGACAATCGGCTCGCCGACGAGCAGACGATTATTCCGCTACGCAAGCGAGAGACGAATCGAGTGAAGCCGAAAGCCAAAACTCCGTTCTTCCCCTGATAAGGAAGGCTGCATGAGCCGAAAAAAGCATCGCAACGAACACGCAGGTCCCGCCCTATTCACGTTCCTGGATGTTTTCCTGTGCACGATCGGCGCGCTCATCCTGATCCTCGTGATTGCAGTCGCAACAACACAAGCCTCCGCGCATCGCGAAGCGCTGAGCGAAGTGCATGCGGAGACTGCTGTCCAAGAATTCTTTGTCGAGGATGTCGAAGCGCAACGTGAAATCCTAAAGACGAAAATCGAGAGACGTCGTCGTGAGTTGGCGAATATCGAAGACCACATTTCACGACTATCCGAAAATCTAAAACAACTCGTTGACCGAATAGAACGCATCCAATCCGAAACCACTGTCACGGAAGTGTCCAAACAAGACAAGATCGCGAAGGTCGCTTCGCTACGTGAAGAAATCGATGAGAAGAAGCGAGAGTTGTTGGACGCTATCGAAAAGCAAAAGAAGCGAAAACCTGCCTTCTCGGTGATTCCCTATACTGGCAACAACGGCACATCGAGACGGCCTGTTTACTTGGAATGCACCAACGAGGGTGTCGTTGTACAGCCCGAGGGCCTTCTTATTTCGCTTAATGATCTTAAGCCACCATTCGGACCGGGTAACCCTTTGGACGCTGCGTTACGGGTACTGCGAATAGCTTACCAACAAAAGGACGTAACCTTTGGCATCACCCAACCTCCGTATCCTCTCTTGTTGGTGCGTCCAGATGGAATTCAAACCTATGCCCTTGCTCGAGAAGCAATGAGTGGTTGGGATGATCAATTTGGCTACGAATTGATTGACAAGGATATGGACCTCAAATTTCCATCCAGCGTTCCAGGACTCAAAGAGCAGTTGGTCGGAACCATCGATCTGGCCAAACGCCGTCAACGAGCACTGATTGCGGCGATGCCTCGACGGCCCGTCGCTCCCGAAGAACAAGAAGACTGGGACACCATCGACGCTGCGAACTCAAAGACCTCTGGCTCGCAAAGCACACGTGAGGGAAGCGGTAGCAATGCGAATGCGATTGGCTTTGATCCAGGTAGCCCCACCGGTTCGGGCGTGGCAGGTACGGGCGCAGCGGGCACCGCAATGGGGAACAAGGGTGGAGAGCAAGAGTGGAAGATGGTCCAAGGACTTGCCAATTCGCAAGTCACTGGAACGATCTTGCGGAATGGATCTCAAGCTTCGAGTGGAGCCAACTCCAACGCCGCCAATTTGCCTGACCAAACCAATCCGAACCTTCCCAATACCACGTTGGGTGGTGCTAATCTCCAAGGTGAGTTCATAGCGACCGCGGGCCAAACTGGTTCGATGCCCAATCAAACCTCTGCTCAACCTCTATCATCTCGTCCAGATGCAGCCAGCGGTAACTTCACACCCAGCGGTGCCTCTCCTAACGACACCGCAGCCAACCAAGCGAGCGGCCAACCGGGCGCTGGCGATTCCAATCCATCGGAAACTCCTGGCGGAGGAAGCAACTTAGCAAGTGGTGGTGCGACTGGAACGGCTCAAAGCGGCTCGACCAATAGCAGCAACCAGCCCAGTGCATCCAGCGGTTCGCCACCAAGCGATCCCAAGATGAATATGTTCTCCTCAGGAACCGCTAACGGCATGGCCAGCTCGATGCCGCCACCTCCATCGACTGAGCAAAACAAAGCGGACCCTAACGCCCCACAAAGCGTTTCGCTATCGATCAACAAAGACCTTTCCAACGAATCCAAGCCTCCTCCCAAAGCCAAACACGTCAACCCAGACGGCGATCTAAAGCCGATTTCCGTCAGTGCGGGACGAGGATGGGCTGCATCGCGAGCCGAAGGTAAAGCAACTCCCGTTTCCCGGCCCATCAACGTTGTTGCTCTGAAAGACCGCTGGCTATTGCGATCCGACGTCGACCCAACCCAATTCGACGAAACGATCACGATGGATGAAGGCCCTCAACAAGCAGGGAATGAACTCGCCAAGGCTCTTCGAAAAAGAGTCGACTCGTGGGGCTTGTCTGTTCCCGGCGGTTTTTGGTCTCCCACGTTGACGATCGAATCCGCGAGAGATGCCCAACAAAGTGTCGCTCGTCTAGAAAAATTGCTAGAAGGCAGCGGTGTTGAAATCAAAGTTGTACCTCTGAAACTTCCGAACCGTCGTTAGTATCAGAACAACATGAGTGGAAAACCATGAGCGGAAAACAACGCGAAGAAATCTCGATCGGCGAAGACTCCTTTCTCGATACCATCGCAAATCTCGTCGGCATCCTCATCATCCTCGTTGTGATTGTGGGGTCGCGCAGCTATGCGACGGCCAAGGCGGAAGCGGAAGAAAAGATCCGAAGCGAACTCAAGACTCAAGACTCTCCGATCGCAAAATCGAACCGAATCGGGTTGGATCTACAAAAGCAATTCGATGAGCTCAACGAGTACGATAGAGAAATCGCGTTTCGTGATTCAGAACGGATCGCAATCGTCGATCGTGTCACCATGGCAGAACGCATGGCAGAAGAGGAAATCAAAAGCCTCGATGACCAAGACCGCGAACACTTCGAATCCGATCTGGAAATGAGCGACTTGCAAAAACAACTCGCTGACCTCATCAAACAACAAGGCAATCTAAGCGAATTGGAACCTACCACCGCAGTGCTTCAGCATTTGCCGACACCGATGGCGAAGACGGTGTTTGGTCGCGAATTGCACATCATGATGCGTGGCGGTACCGTGGCGGTTATTCCCTGGGAACGTTTGATCGAAACCCTGAAAAGTGAAGCCCGACGATCAGCGGAACGCAATTCCCAAAAGTCGCGATTTGTAAACCAATTGGGCCCCATCGATGGCTTCATCATGACCTATGGTCTCAGAAGCCAAAGCGGCATCATGTCCGATGGATCTACCGCTCGGCTCGCAAGGTCCATTGAATTGGAAAAATTTGAACTGGAAACAACCCCCGAAGTGATTCAAGAAAGTGTCGAGCAAACGTTGGGGACAGGCGGTCGTTTGCGAGTCGAACTCTCAACTAGCGTAGCGCAACATACCACAGTGACGGTTTGGGTTTATCCCGATAGCTTCAGCCAATTCCGACTTCTCAAAGAACGACTCTTTACCGAAGGCTTTCTCTGCGCGGCGCGGCCTCTTCCCTTTAACATCAAAATCGGCGCTTCTCCAAAGGGCTCAGCCAGTACAGCTCAATAATCTCCGATGCGTCGCGATCCCAAGTCGACGCTTGAACGAGGAATTCCATCAGTGCTATCAGTGTTCTTCGTGGTGGATCAATCTTGGCGCCAGAGAAGGGCTAACCACAGAGACACGGAGGCACAGAGTTTTCAAAAACCTATTTTGATTCTATCTCTTCTCAGTGTCTCTACTGTCTCTGTGGTGAAATTCGAGCCTGAACGCAAAGATCACAACGCGATACGTCAGCGTGTGAGCGAGGGATTCAGGTCCCACATTCGGATCTTATGCCTAGCTCTTTGCTTTCTCACGTTTCAGGCTTTTCTGTTCGTCGGCATAACGCCAAAGATACCATGCTCCAATACTGCGATACGGTCCCCATCGATCCGTTAGGTTCGCGAAGACGTCCTTCTTGGGCATCGATTCCAATCCGTACATTTGCATCATTCCTGCGCGTACGCCATAGTCGTCGACCGGCATGACGTCCAACCTGCCCATGGTAAAAATGAGCAGCATCTCCACCGTCCATTTGCCGATACCTCGCAGCTCGGTGATACGGAGCACAAGTTCGTCATCCGACAAGCTGTCAGCCTGCTCGCGCGTTGGCACTTGGCCTAGCATTGCACCTTTTGCTATCCCTCGAATGGCTTCTGCCTTGGAAAGCGAAAAGCCGCATTTGCGATAGGTCTCTACGCGCATCCTCGCTAACTGTTTCGGCTCAGGAAACTCTTGTCCATCAAAACGAGCCATCAATCGCGCCAAGATTGCCTCAGCAGCTTTTCCATGCAATTGCTGATGCGCGACCGCTCGGACTAAGGATTCGAACGGCTCTCGCTCCCATTCAGGAACTAATTGGCATTTGCCACAATGCTTGATCCAGGCTGCCATCTTCGGGCACGCTTTGGTAATGTGCTTTTCGGCCAGCCTCAGTTTTTTGTTGTAATTTGCTTGCATAGGGGAACGCAGATTTCGTCAAGACGGGAAGGATGGGTTGCTGGTAGCGGTTGTATTAATGTTGCTGGCTGGCGTGTGGCTTTGGACCGATAAAGAAACCGAGTGTAACGATAGCCCCTAGGATAAATGCCCACATGCTCCGTAGTAACCCCTTGCGACCACACGACGGTATGCCGTCGCTTGACCGAAAGAGGTGTACTGCGCTTGTTACTGGTGCCGGATTGCTTTGTTTTCTTTGGCTTTGGGGGAGTCGAGTGGTCGGACAAGAGTCCTTACCCGCCCAGAATTTCTCCGTGCCGCAGACGCAAATTATTCCCGTCAAGCCGCTCGGGCTAAACATCGACAATCGCATCCAATTGCAAAGCGATCGCGATATGGTCACTCTCGTGACCCGAGACGCTCCTCTGTCTACGGTTCTGTCGATGATCGCGCAGCAACAGAATCTTAACATCGTCACGGGCGAAGAAGTCAGCGAGCGTATCAACGTCACGCTCAAGGATGTTCGGCTCGACGATGCACTGAATTCGATCTTGGCCGTGCACGGATACACTTGGGCCCGACAAAACAACATCATCACGGTGTCGAGCATGACCGCCGAACGCCGAACGTCACCCAACGTTCAAGGACGCATCATTCGTGTCTTTACGTTGAATTATGTCTTAGGCAGCGATGTCGATAAAGTTGTCAAAGGATTGATGTCACCGCTAGGCCAGTCGTTCATCAATCAAACGAGCAAAACAGAACAGCGCAATGCACACGAGCAATTGGTCGTCGAAGACCTGCCTCCGTATGTCGATCGTATCGCCAGCTATATCGCGCAGATCGATATCCTGCCTCGCCAAGTTGTCGTGGAATCGAATGTGCTACAAGTAACCCTCAAAGACAATAATCGACATGGCGTCAATTTCAAACAACTAGCGGAAATGAACAACAGTCAGATAACGCTCGAGACGACAGGACTGGCTTCTACCAATCCACCGACGTCAACGATGCGTGTCAACAGTACGGACCTAACCAGTTTGATCGAGTTGCTCAAGGCCACCAACGATACCAAGACGCTCGCGTCACCCAAAGTCGCGGTGCTCAACGGCCAAGAAGCCCGGATTTCAGTAGGAGGAAAATTGGGCTATCTCCAAACCACCGCTACGACCACCAGCACTCTTCAAAGCGTGAGCTTTCTCGACTTTGGTGTCGTGCTCAAAGTCGTCCCGATCATCACCGAAGACGGTCAAATTCTGTTGACGGTATCACCTCAGGTATCCACAGGCAGAATCAATCCCACCTCAAAACTACCCGAGAGTGAATCGACCGAGGTGGAGACCACGGTGATGCTCTCCGATGGCCAAGCGATCGTCATCGGCGGTTTGATCAAGGAGACTTCCTCAGACAACCAAAACAAAATCCCGTTCTTGGGAGATCTCTGGGTCGTCGGCAGGCTGTTTCAAAGTAGAGAAACGTTACGAGAGAGAAACGAGATCATTATCACGTTGCTGCCACGCATCGCTCGTCCCGGCGATGCGTGCTGGAGTGCTATCGATAGCCAAGTGGCACAAGCAACTACGCCTCTCATGACACGCAATCTGACTCCCATCGATCGAACCGCGTGGGAGGGTGAACTTCCCGACTCGGGACGACGTTCCAAGAAGAGCTGGAACTGGTTCCGTCGCCCCAAGAAAGCCGTCGCCCCAGCTGTCGAGGTTTCGGGCGCCACGCCTATCACCCCAGAACCCTCGCCTCCAATCGAGTTTGACAACTCGTACTACGCGCAACCAATCATCAACTATCCACCATCGAGCCCACCCCTCGTACCCAATAACGCGATGGATTACTCCATCCCGGTTACTGGTGCACCGTAAAGCGCTAACGCCTATTTGCTGAACTGCTCGATCGCTTTGTCGAATATATCTCCGTAGATCAGCTCCCCACCTTGGTGTCCAACCAAACCGACCAAGGCAGCCATTCCGATAGCGCTGCATCGCCAAAGGTGATTCAGTCCCTTGGATTTGTTTCGGCGAGCAAGCAGTGCTACCAAGACGCTGAAAGATCCCAAAACAGGAACGATTGTTCCCAACCAACGGTGGTAGAAGAAATTAGTCTGGTCATGCGATGCATTAGGTCCCAGCATCGTACCCCATGCGGGATAATCCTGGATCTCAGCAAATGACCATCCCATGACGACGGTGATCACACTAGTTAACGTTCCAAGAACTAGGCATTGGAACGCGGCAGACTGGCATTTGACACCAAGGAAATACGAAAGCGCGGCACACGCACCACTGAGAAAGAAAAATGCAATCGGAAAGTGTACCATGGCTGGATGGAAATACCCGATGGCCCGAAACGCTTTAGCTGCCATCGACTTCGGCGCATCGACTGGTTCGTAAGATTTCATTTCGCGTGCCCCAACCTGGACTCCCTCAGGCCAATCCGCTCCCTCATCGATCCACAATTTCAATGACGCCAATTGCTCTGCTGGCAGTGGCCCATCGGGTGGCATAATCAGACTCTCTTTATCCTGAGTCTTGGGTGGTTGAATCAGGTAGTCTGTCCATAGGGAGCTGCCGTTCGCGTTCCCTGCTTCGATCAAACCCAAGACCGCAGAGCGATCCGCAATGACGAAGCCATTCCGGGCTTTTTCCCCTTGGTGGCAACTGTTGCACTTTTCATGCAATATGGGTGCAATATCCCTTGCGAAATCGATGATCCGATTCGATTTCGACGGGCTGCTAGATGGTTCGGTTTGGGCTTGGACGCTCCCGGAGAACCCGCACAAGAAAACGACCCACGCTACAACAACCCAGGCCACAGAGACCCGAGCGGCTGATTTAAGGTATTCGGGGGTGTTATGCGCAGCTCTTTTATGAAAAGGGCGTAGCGATCTAGCAGCGGGGGATTCATTTCGAACGGGCGTGATCGATTGAAGATTCATGATCCTAATTTGCTGGTTTGCGTTGAGCGAAAAGCCACTCGTAAAACTCGGGATTGGAGTAGGTGGCTGTCCAGCTATCATGCTGTACGCCCGGGTACTCCGTATACTTGATCGATGAGCCGACCTGTTGCAGCGCTTCGACCATCTCTCGCGATCGAATGACTTTCACGACGGAGTCCGCTTCGCCATGAAAACACCAAATGGGTAACTTGGCATATAGCTTAACGAGCTTCGGATCTCCTCCTCCGCACACCGGTGCAGCAGCGCCAAAGAAATTGGGATAGCGCGCGATGGCATCCCATGTGCCATAGCCTCCCATCGATAAACCGGTAATGTAGATGCGAGATGTGTCGATGCCTGCATTTTCAACCATGTCATCCATCAACTCTTTGACCGACTGCATCGAATCGCTGGCTGTTTCTGGCTGGTCGCTGGTCTCTTGTGACCAATCTACTTCGGACCACTTTTTGTTATTGGGACACTGCGGTACCAATACGTAACAAGGGTACTTTTCGCGACGCTTCTCGTCTGCAAAGTCGCTCGCGGCGTGAACCAATTGTTGGAGATTGTCATCACCCCGTTCGCCCGCACCGTGCAACAAAACAACCAACGGATACTTTTTTCCTGCCCGGTATTGGAACGGCTTGAGCAATCGATACTTCAAAGCGATTCCGTTGGTTCCAACGTACTCGCGAGGCTCGTAGATCTTGGCCAATCTAGCGACTCGCTGTTCGCGAGATTCTGGGCTATTCTCCTGAGCCGTTGCAGCAGATGAAATCATGAATACGCCCAATACAAGAATAACGACAAGCCATTTCATACGAACACCGAGAATGAATCGAATCACATTGTTTCTGTTTCAGTATAGGTGGGAAAGTAGCGGCGGGACACAGGCAATGTCTTTAGCAACACGGCATATGCTGCCATCTATCCTACTTGCTCGGGTGCCGTTTGAACAGATTGCTAGCCGTACGTTAACAATCCCTCGAGCTCTCCCAAGAATTCGATTGGAGATGCTCGCGTTGCGTCGTGCCGTCTGCCTAGGTTACTAGCTCGGATGGATTTGATAAACTAATGGACTCCCTTTGATTCCAACGCCGCGGCCGGAAGAGACGCCCTCCTATGCCCCAACCCGACTTCAACGCCCAACCTGGATTTCTATTCGATTTGGAACCTGATTTGGATTCTTATCCGGAACATGGTCTTGAACGGGAACCGGTCGATCAAATAGACGATTCCTCCCATTGGGCTCCCCCGATCCGTTCGGTTCCGGCAGTCGATCGCGATGCGTTTTTGCGTCTCGCATTGGTCAATGGCGTCGGTCCGAAGTTGCTCGCGACTCTGATCGACCACTTTGGATCCGCCCACGCAGTCCTACAAGCGACACTGTCTCAATTGGGCCAAGTGCCGCGTGTGGGGCCAAAACTCTCTACCCTCATTCGCGATGGATCGCAAAGCGATCTCGCGGATCGAGTTGTCCAGCATTGCCGTGACAATCAAGTTTCTATTCTTTTGGCTGGTGACCCTGAATTTCCTCGCCTGCTTAGCGAGCTCCCCGATCCTCCGGTGATGCTCTTTGTTCGTGGCCAGTTCTCTCCTGCCGATCAATTGTCTATCGGTATGGTAGGAACGCGTCACTGCACCAGTTATGGCCGCACCATGGCCGAACGATTGTCGAAGTCGTTAGCACGGTACGGAATCACCATCGTCAGTGGACTCGCTCGAGGCATCGATGCGATTGCACATCGCGGGGCGATCGAGGTTGGCGGCAGAACCATAGCCGTACTGGGCAGCAGCGTAACCGACATCTACCCTCCCGAGCACCGCGAGTTAGCCGATCAAGTTGCCATGCATGGAGCGTTGATCAGTGAGACCCACCCATTTGCAAAACCCAAAGCAGGTGTTTTTCCCCAACGGAATAGAATCATCAGCGGACTCAGTATTGGCGTCGTCGTGGTGGAAGCGGCAGATCGATCCGGATCCTTGATCACCGCCCGTCATGCAGGAGAGCAAGGCCGCGATTTATTCGCTGTCCCCGGCCCCGCAACCTCGCGTATGTCGCGTGGCTGCAATCAACTCATACGCGATGGCGCTATCTTGATTCAAGACGCAGAGGATGTCATTGAGCACCTTGGCCCACTCGTCGAAAAGGCCGAACTCGGCGACGGAAATGTTGTTCATCACCCTGCGGAATTGCAATTAAACGAAATGGAACAATCCGTTTTGCAAGCCATTGAGAGTGTTCCAACCGACATTGATCAAGTCATAGCGACTTCAAAATTGCCGGTTCCACGCGTTCTGAGCACATTGAGTGTTTTGGAAATGCGAGGTCTAATCAAACGCCCTTCAGGCAGAACGGTGGTTCGTCGCTAGCGATTTGCAGAATCGTACCATCGTGTCGAGCCCATACTACTTTCCACTCTCAACGGAACTTGAATGACAAAATTTGCTGTGGTTGGAACCGGAGCCTTGGGTGGCTACTATGGCGGTTTGCTCGCTCGCGCAGGCAGCGACATCCATTTTTTGATGCGCTCCGATGCGGAGTACGTTCGCCAACATGGATTACGGGTCGATAGCAAGAATGGCGATTTTCATGTTCCTCAAGTGAACGTGTACTCCGATGTTTCGCAAATGCCAAAGTGCGATTGCATCATCCTGGCTTTGAAGAGCACCCAGAATCAGCTGTTAACCGATTTGCTTTTGCCATTGATGCACGACGATTCGATGGTGCTCGTATTGCAAAACGGATTGCACGTCGAGCAAGCCACCAGAGAAGTTGTCGGTCCTGGACGCGTTGCGGGCGGCTGCTGTTTCTTGTGCTCCAATAAAGTGGGCCCGGGACACATTCGTCATTTGGATTACGGAAAGATCTTGATGGGGCCTTTTCGCGGTTTGGACGACACGGAGTCTGGTCCCAGCATGACTCGCCTTGCTACGCTACAAGGGGAACTGGTCGCCGCCGGAATTGAATGCCAAATCACCGAATCGCTAACGTGGGCGCGCTGGCGAAAGTTGATGTGGAATATCCCTTTCAATGGTCTATCGGTCATCCTAAACTCATCGACCGACAAGATCATGGCCCACCCCGAGTCGCGAGCATTGGCAAAGTCGATCATCACCGAAGTTCGGCAAACAGCCTTGGATTGCGGACATTTCATTGAGCCGGAGTTCATTCAGTACATGATGGACCATACCGATGAAATGGTACCCTACGACAGCAGCATGCGACTTGATTTCCTCGCTGGACGCCCCATCGAGGTAGAAGCGATCTATGGGAACGCGCTGCGGGCTGCTGAGCGAGCGAACGTGTCTGCTCCGATCATTCGTACGATGTACCAACAGCTCAAATTTCTTGCCGACCATCGCTAAGTACGCACGCAAAACGTTTCAGCACCAGCATGTTAAAACGACTATCACAACCCGTAGCGTGAGCGAGGGATTCCAAAAGTACTTCATTGCATTGATCGAAATTTTTCACCACAGAGACACCAAGGCACAGAGATTTCAAGAATTGATCTTTAGATCTCAACTCTTCTCTGTGGCTTTGCGACTCTGTGTGAGCCATCGAATCTGATCAGTACTATCACAACCCGAAGCGTGAGCGAAGGATTCCCCCTGTGCTGGCTTGCAAAGATTAAGAATTTTCACACAGAGACACTAAGTCACAGAGATCTCAAGAATTAGTCTTTAGATCTCAATTCTTCTCCGTGGCTCTGCGACTCTGTGTGAGCCATCGAATCTGATCAGTACTATCACAACCCGAAGCGTGAGCGAAGGATTCCCCCTGTGCTGGCTTACAAAGATCAAGAATTTTCACACAGAGACACTAAGGCACAGAGGTTTAAAGAATCGATCTTTAGATCTCAATTCTTCTCCGCGGCTCTGCGACTCCGTGTGAACCAACGGACCTCAACGCTGGTAATGACTACGCAACCATGCGATTCGATTTGGCTGGAA
>CAIXME010000297.1 GCA_903920425.1 uncultured Pirellula sp.
GAACACATGGAATGTTCGCGACATCGCCTCGGGGAAAGATCTTGAAGACAAAGTCCAATGGGTGAAATTCAGCTCGGTATCCTGGACCGCTGATAACAAAGGATTTTTCTACAGCCGCTACGACCAACCGACGAGCGCTGCCGAGTTTACCGGTGTGAACTATTTTCAAAAACTCTACTACCACACCGTCGGCACTTCCCAATCGGACGACAAACTGATCTACGAGCGAACCGATCAAAAGGAATGGGGCTACGCAGGGACCGTCTCCGAAGATGGCAAGTTTCTGGTTATCTCGGTTTGGCGAGGTACTGAAAAGAAACACCAAATCTTCTATTCGCGATTGCGCAACAACTCGGTGGAGGGTGCGAACCAAGTTTCCGAATTGCTCTCTGGATTCGATGCGGACTACCAGTTTATCGGAAACGACGAATCGGTCTTTTACTTTGAAACCGACAACGCAGCACCCAAGAAACGCATCGTTGCCATCGACATCGACAACCCTGCCCCGGACCAGTGGAAAGAAGTTGTTGCCGAATCAACCGAGCCAATCGAGACAGTCCATCTTTTTGGCGATTCGTTTTTGGTTACCTATCTCAAAGACGCAACGAGCGTAGTCCGACGGTACACTACCGCAGGCGAATACAAGGGGGATGTATCCCTGCCGCCACTGGGCACCGTCGCGGGTTTTGAAGGTAAACGCAATGCTAAAGAAACCTTTTTCTCGTTCACCAATTACGTTACGCCCCCGACTATCTATCGGCTTGATCTTGCTAACAACACGCCGGCCATCTGGCGTCAACCCAAGGTAGATTTCTCAACCGACGACTACACCACCGAACGCGTTTTCTATCAAAGCAAAGATGGTACTCGCATCCCGATGATCATCTCCCACAAGAAAGGGCTGGAACGCAATGGCAAGCTACCTACCGTTCTCTACGCCTACGGAGGCTTCAACATTTCGATCACTCCGAATTTCTCGCCAGCAAACTTAGCTTGGATGGAGATGGGTGGGGTTCTCGCTGTCCCGAATCTTCGCGGCGGTGGGGAATACGGCCGGGAATGGCACGAAGCGGGAATGCTCGACAAAAAGCAAAATGTCTTCGACGATTTCATCGGTGCAGCAGAGTACTTGATCGAACAGAAATACACCAATTCATCCAAACTAGCGATTCAAGGTCGCAGTAACGGCGGCCTTCTCGTGGGTGCCACGATGACGCAACGGCCAGAGCTTTTCGCCGTAGCCCTTCCTGGCGTCGGCGTCATGGATATGCTGAGATTCCATCGTTTCACAATCGGTTGGGCATGGGTGAGCGAGTTTGGTAGCAGTGACGACCCAAAGCAATTCAGAACCTTGTTGGCTTACTCGCCATTGCACAATCTGCGTCCTGGCCGACGCTATCCAGCAACATTGATCACGACCGGCGACCACGACGATCGTGTGGTGCCCGGGCACAGCTTCAAATTTGCGGCCCGCCTTCAAGCATGTCAAAGCGGCACCAATCCAGCGTTAATACGGATTGAGACCAGTGCCGGACACGGAGCAGGTACACCCGTGAGCAAATTGATTGACGCAACCGCCGATACATGGGCTTTCGTAATCCACAACTTTCAAGTCGAATAGACAGGATGAAGCCCCAAGGAGCAAAAGCCAAACGAACATTGGCGGATTTCCTAAACCGCAAAAACTCCGTCGATCCCATCTCAGATCCCATCGATCAAGAGACCAGCACGGCGAACCAAGAGTTGATCGATACCGCTGCGCGCGTACCGAAAGTCAGGACAAAATCAACGGTCGCTAACGCCCCCGCTCCTAAACGTACGCCGCGGCGGCCCAAACACGCGAAAGTCGAAATCAAGGAGGAAATCGA
>CAIXME010000298.1 GCA_903920425.1 uncultured Pirellula sp.
ATCGTCGGTTGTTGCTGGATGATCCCGACGAACGCCCTGAGCTATCCCGAAAGGTCGTTCGAGTTCCACTGCTGGATGCAGATCCAATTGAGCGTCCACTTGAGTCACGAAAGGTAGTGTTGTTGCGAGACTGAGTTGCAGAACCTAAGCTACTGCCGCTCGACGAGCGAAACGTTGTTCGCTCACCATTCGTAGTTGCTGTTTGAATCGTTCTGCCACTGGCGTCGCGAAATGTCGTCTTATTGCCTGATGTTTCGGCGGAACCAATAGATCTACCTGAACCATCGCGGATTGAGATGCGACTGCCTGATTGGGTGGCCGACCCTTGCGTCCGACCAGACGAGTCGCGGAATGTCGTTTTGTCACCTTTCTGACCATTGAGCACCGAGTACAGATAGCTACTAGGCAATCGTTGCTTGCTTCGATCGTTATCAGATTGAGCACGACAGTTGTCACTATCAGCGATCAATCCAAGCAAGCAAACTACGACGACAGTTTTGGCAAACATATGAAAATCCGGCGTTTTTGGAGTCAGCAGATCAATTGACGCAAATCGAAAATTCTGACTCGAAGTCTTAACCACTTCGGTCATGCAATTCGGATTGAACGAGACGCAAATGCTGTTCCACACAACGAGAACACCCACGATTCGTGGGCCGACTCACGGGTATTATGTTTCTATCTCAGATTTTTGAACCAGTGGGCAATCACTAGTGCGGAGCGAGGAACTTGAAAGGCTCTGACTTTTCAAAGTTTGCGGACTGGTCTCCGGTAGTATCTGGCTTACCGACGAGTGTCAACTTGCGCACGCCGCTTCCCTCCTTAAAGTCGATTTTGTCCAACTTCACCCACAATGCCCCAGGGCTGTTTGTGTCCTGATAGTAATAGACAAGATTCTTTTGGTCCGAGACAGTCAACCAGATCGTCGATGAAAGATTGGGTTGGTCCTTCTTTCGAATGCCACGGGGGACGCTTACATTTCGCATTACGCTGAATACCGCTGCGACGGCTTCACGAGGTTTGTCTGATTGTTGGCAAGCGTTAATGTAGTAGGTCGCTCGGGCGAAGCGGTCTGCTGCTCGAACGGTGCCCGGTAGCATGACTGCCCCGTCAAATTCTTTCCAGTACTCATTGATTGCAATCTGCTTATCGTAAATCGGCGAGTTGGTCATGACTTGGTTTTCCTTGCCATGATGAACGACTAGCTTTCCACGAACGAACTCGAAAATCGCCGAGTCACCAGAAGCATCGGAAAGCGAGAGGTGCACGCTACCCTTCATTCCATTGGGAGCTACAACAGGTACGACTCGAAACGATTCCTTCTTTGCGTCTGTCACAGCATCTTCGACAGAAGAAAAGTTGTCTAAGAAGTACTGTGCCCATGCACTGATGCAAACACCAGGTCGTTTGTCGTCATCTGATGGATACTCGGACTCCGCCAGGTACAACATGTTAGCAACGAGCCCCTTCTCGTTCATGCCGTCGGCGCTACCTCCTTCATAGATGGAAGCAACGACACTGCCATACTTACTGGTCCATTCCAGCGCGCCTTTGCCAAGCCCTCCATCGCGTTTCATGCCTCTCGGGAATGCCCACAGGTTTGTTTGCATATCTTCAACCCAGTCCATGGACCGACCAGTAACCGTCTGCTTTTCTTTGCCGAAATACACGGCTCGCGTGCAAGCGTCCGCAACAGGGAGTTCAACCACTCCGCATGTGGATAAAGCGACGATCGCGATAATAGGGGCGGAAAACAAGAAACTTCGACGCATTACATAGGTCCTACTGGGTGACTGGAAAAGCTGACAACGGATTGAATCAAACTCAATGTATGAACCGAACTGTACTCGATCCGCATCCCATTAGTCAGGCGAAGAATATGGTAGAACCCAAGTAGCTCAAAGTGTTTTACTCGCTCGCCTTAAGGCTTAGTGTGGCCTTGGATGTATCGCCGTTTGGACGTTGGGCGTTATCATATTGCTGCACCAAAGGATTTAATTGTTTCCGTTATATGAGGTTTTGTTATTCATGCGACGCCGCGAATTTCTGTTTCGATCAACACTGGTTACTGCGTCGTATGCTGGCGTCCTAGGTAACGTTCATGGTCAACAACGCATCACCGGAGAGAAGAAGTTGAAAAATGATTGGTTTATGCCTGAAGAAGGCGACCCGCACATACGTACCTGGATGTCCTTTGGGGCAAATGAAGAAATCTGGGGCCGCAAATTGATCGGTGAAGTGCGAAAGAATTTAGCTACCGTCGCTCAGGCGATTGCAAGATTCGAGCCGGTCGTGATGTGTGTTCGCCCTACTGAGCTGGTATTGGCGAAGAAACAGTTTGCCAGCCTTGAGAATATTGAATTCGTCGAGTGCCCTCTGAATGATCTTTGGATTCGTGATACCGGGGCCGTTTATGTCTTGAACAAAGCAGGCGATAAAGCGGCAGTAGACTTCAATTTCAATGGATGGGGCGAAAAGCAAGAGTTCAAGAACGACGCCCGCGTTGCCGCAATGATGGCTAAGGAATCGAGCGTCGAGCGAATCAAGACTGACCTCTGTTTGGAGGGTGGCGGCATCGAAGTCGATGGCGAGGGAACGGCAATTATTACGGAGAGCTGTGTGATTAATGCCAACCGCAATCCCGACTGGACGAAAAAGGATTGCGAAGAAGAACTTTTGGCAACACTCGGAATCAAAAAAGTCATATGGCTACCAGGTGTACGCGGAGCGGACATTACAGACGGCCACACCGATTTTTACGCTAGGTTCACTAGCCCCGGCGTCGTTGTTGCCCATTTCGATCCAGACAAGAGTTCACCTGAGCACAAGCTAACCCTGCGGCAAATTGAGATGCTTGAAAATGCCACCGACGCTCACGGCAACAAACTGAAGGTCCTTCCCCTCGAATCGCCATCGGTGGTCAGAGAACGTTTTGAGAATGACGACTTTTGCGCGGGGTATATCAACTTCTACGTTTGCAATAAGGCAGTGATTGCGACTGAGTTTGGTGACTCCAAAACCGATGGCATTGCAAAAGAAAGACTTCAGGAATGTTTTCCAAATCGCGAGATCGTGATGCTTAACATTGATGGCATTGCAGCCGGTGGCGGCGGAATCCACTGCGCAACCCAGCAGGAACCAAAGGTTTGAGAACAAGCCACATTGACTTGAGGGCCACTCGGATGTTGTGTGCCATTGAATTCACCGAAACAACGCGATGGCTTTCGACTCTCAGACTACCCGTGATTTCAAGACTGAGGCCGTTGCAAAAACAAACACCCGCGAGCCGGAAATTCGACCCGCGGGTGTTGAGTTTCAAGTATTCCGCAGTTGGACCGCAGCCCAACTCGCGTTTACAGTTCGATCGCTTCAACTTCAGCGACGAATCGCTGGTTGTTGTCAGCTAGGAACGCACTGATCACGTTGAACACGGAGTCACTGAAGCCACCGATGTTCATAATGTCAGCTCTCTCGCAAGCCTGAACCGTCTGGTACGGCTGCAGATCGATGCAAACTAGCTTCGGGTTGGCTTCCTTACCCGCCAGCTTTCGCTGGTTGGCAACGAAGGCTTCCCAAGCCGTCATCACACCGGTCGAACCGTGCCGACCTGTTCCGACCCAGCTCTCGTTATCGCTAACAAGAACGATGCCGGCGAACTTGCGCTTCGCGTGCTTCTGGTTGGCAGCTACCAGCGGCAGGGAACAATCTGTTCCACCACCACCGTACTTTGCCAGCCGTTCAGCAATACTCAAGATCGAATCATTTGGGTCCATCTTGGCATCGTAAGCCGACGTATCGAACGGAATCACAAC
>CAIXME010000299.1 GCA_903920425.1 uncultured Pirellula sp.
GGACCTGGATGGAAACCGTCGTGAACCCACTCCTTGGCACCAGCAATGCTGCGACCAATCTGGGGAACGGTCCCTACCATATTGAGAAAGTCAGCCAGCACGTCCATCGAATCTCGTCCTGTAAGTAGTGTTGCTCCACTATTTTACTCCCCTGGTTTGGACGATTGGAACAGAAAATACGATATTTGGATATTTATCGTCCAGGTAATTGCCGGTAAAACCTTAGATGTGACGCAACGAGACAATCAAGCAATCGATCGTCGATGAGGCTTGGCGTTGCGGAAAAAGAATGGGTTAATCAATGCGTGGGGACGTTTGAATATGAATGCAAAGCTGATCGGATATTGGATTTCGTTGGTTCTCTTTTGTGCTGCGATGGGGTTTGGTGGTATCGCGGATCTGACCAAGAATCCCGAAATCATGGAATCGCTGAAGGGACTCGGCTATCCGAGCTATCTAGCGGATATCCTAGGCTTTTGGAAAATCGTGGGTGTCGTAGCCCTTCTTCTCCCTGGCTACGGCATGCTGAAAGAGTGGGCCTACGCAGGCTTCTTCTTTGATTTAACAGGTGCCAGTGCTTCGCATTGGATCATGCAAGACGAGTTGCCCAAAACCATAATCCCATTGGTGATACTCGCAATCGGTATGGTGTCTTGGTATCTGCGACCATCGTCCAGATGCGTAACTCCAAGTGCTGGGTTAGATGCAGCGCAGCGGTGAGCTTTGAGTTAACTCGCGATCCGTTCTTTAAAACACCGCCCAAAAGGGCTCCTAACTTTTCTTTCGGAGAGCAATGATGATTACCGTTCGCAGAGCAAACGATCGAGGCCACGCTGACCATGGATGGTTGAACTCGTACCACACCTTTTCTTTTGCCAGTTACCAAGATCCTCAACACATGGGATTCCGGTCGTTACGTGTGATGAACGAAGATCGTGTTGCTGCTGGACAAGGGTTTGGCACGCATGGGCACCGCGATATGGAAATAGTGTCGTACGTTCTTGACGGGGAATTGGAACACAAAGATTCGATGGGTAACGGCGAAACGCTGCGGCCTGGCGAGTTTCAGCGAATCACGGCAGGGACGGGCATAACCCACAGCGAGTTCAATCCGTCTGGGGTTAACCCAACACACTTCTATCAAATCTGGTTACTGCCTGAGCGAAAAGGTATTGAGCCTGGCTACCAGCAAAAGCGGTTCGATCCCGCAGGACGCCAGAACCAGCTGCAACTGGTTGCATCTCGCGATGGTCGGAGTGGCTCGTTGGTCGTCCATCAGGATGCCAACATTTATCTTGCGGACCTATCCAGCGAAGAGGAACTGATCTTCGAGATTCCAAAGGGTAGACATGTTTGGCTTCAAGTTCTAAGAGGTTCGGTAACGGCCAATGCGTTGTCGCTGCAATCAAGTGATGCGATAGCAGTCAGCGACGAAACCGTGCTGACACTCTGCACGCAAGAATCGGCTGAGCTCATGCTGTTCGATTTAGCCTAAACCAGAACAGGTTGAGTGGTTTCCATTCCAAGAATTCGTACCAGAGCCCAACAGTTTTTGCTAACTTGTTCCCAAGTTAGCGAGTTTGTGCACTTCGGCGAGAAACGCCACCAACTTGGATTCATCGAGTTGTCCATCGACTCGCAGTCCGGAGCAAACGTCCAGGCCAAATGGCTGAACTTCCCGGATCGCTATGGCGGCGTTTTCAGGTCGCAGTCCACCCGCGAGAAACACTGGTACTTGGACTGATTCGCGAATGCGTCGGCTAGTCGACCAGTCGTGCGTTCGTCCGGTTCCACCAAGTTGCTTGGTGGGGAGTCGCTGATCACCGGAATCGAGCAGCAGAGCATCTACTCCCGACTCGGCAATTCGGCGAGCCTCATCGATGGATTCCTTCCCGGTGATATGGATCACTTGTACTAGCGACACACCAGGAAGTGCCGCGCGCAGGTCGTCGTATGTACCTTGCTCAAGTCGATCTACAAGCTGAATGGTGTTAGCTCGGCAACGCTTTTGTTGATCGATAATGGCCGCAACGTTCTGCTCGCTTGTCAACAGGAACGAAGCGATCGTGGGTGGAATCATCATGGCGATTTCCAAGATCGTCGCTTCTGATATGACACCAGGGCCGCTTGGCATTTTGGATACCAAGCCCAACGCATCGGCACCACATTGAATAGCCATGCGTGCTTCAGCCAAACTGCTAATGCAACAAATCTTTACTCTTGGTCGTAACGTGGGGCCCACTGAGTTCTCCTCGTCTGGTGGAGTTTACGGATGGTAAGAGCATAGCAAGTGCTCCCATGCATGCGTTGTCGCGTTATGCGGTTTCGCGTTATGCGTTGTTGCAATATAGAGGAGGAATCGCTGTAAAGTCATATTCGCGCTCGAGTCCTTCTCTGATGTGCGGCTTAAACGGAAAGCGGCGGCATGCGTGTTTCCACATTGGCGGGTTCGGTTTTTGGCAATGCCCCGCAAAGTTTTGCAGTTTCGTTGCGTCCAAAAGACGCGCATGGGAAAACGCAAGAAAGCGGGATAAAACGGAGGCTTTGGGCTCATTCAACTGCACTCGTTTTGTCCCTGCGGGATGGAGCTTGTGATCCGTTTTCTATTTTCAGTTCTTTCCTACTTGAAACGATTGCTTGGGACAAGGAAACTACTGTTATGAAGCCTGCTAACGACGACTATTTTTGCGAACCCGATCGCCAACGCTTTATGACTACGTCATGGGCGCTGGTGGCGCAGGCAACATCAGGGGACACGTTATCGCATGATGCCTTGGCCGAGCTTTGCCGAGCCTATTGGTATCCGTTGTATATGTTTCACCAACGGTACCGAAGCGGTGCGACCCCGGATCGAGATGGTGAAGATTCTGTTCAGTCGTTTTTTTTGTGGTTGATCGAGTCCAACGTGATCGAACGCGCGGACGAAGATCGGGGGAGATTTCGGACATTCTTGCTTTCTGCATTTAAGCAATTTTTGGCTCGGCAATATCAACACAATAATGCAGCAAAGCGGAAACCGGATGTGCCGGTCGTCTCGTTCGACCAAATCAACACGTCCAGACAAAACGCGTTTGAACCCTACCATGACATGACGCCAGACAAAATTTTTGATTACTCTTGGGCGCTTGAGTTGATTGAGCATGCCATGAATAGGCTTCGATCGGAATGGAGCAATGCGGGGCGTCTTGACCGGTTTGAAGCATTACGAAATCAACTTAGCGGAAATCGCGAAATCGATGGTCGGGCGCTTGCGGAGCAATTGGGAATCACCGAAGGGGCTGTCCGAGTCGCAGTCCATCGACTTCGGCAACGATATGCTCAGTTGCTGCGCGACGAAGTTCGCAAGACCGGTATTTCTGAAGCGGATGTCGATTCAGAATTAAGTTATCTTTTTTGCGTTCTTCAGGGCTAGGTTGCGAATTGCTTGTAACAAATTGATCCCTTGCGGATTATGTACAGTGCGTCACTCCCACGCATTGATCCTGTTCGCCAGTTTCGCTCGTGTTTTGCAGTGCGAAATCAAGAGTGCGATAACCGCCGTCGTGTCCATAGGAAGTCAATGACCACCGTTCGCATCGTTTGCCCTAAATGTTCTGCTCCCATTCCAGCGTCGTCACTGAGCGAGGATTGTCCTCGTTGCTTGCTCCAGCTGGCTCTTTCTGGAGGAGGGCTTGAAAGCTCAGGAGCTAGGCAGACGTCCTCGCCTGATCCAAGCGAAGTTGATCAATTGCTTGATGATTTCGAAGTCTTGGAATTGATTGGCGTAGGAGGGATGGGCGCAGTCTATTTGGCCCGTCAGATCGAGACGGATCGGATGGTGGCAATCAAGTTGTTGACATCCGAACGAGCCTCGGATCCGGTATTTCAAGAGCGATTTTTAAGAGAAGCACGCACGCTCGCAAGACTCAATCATCCTCATATCGTTTCGCTGTACGATGTTAGTCGTGCCGGTTCCAGTTGGTGCATCATCATGGAATACGTCGATGGGGTAAATCTACGCTCGCTCATAGAAGACGGACGTTTGAGCCCCAATGAGGCACTTCGGTTGATTCCGCAGATTTGCGATGCTATGCAATACGCTCACGAACAAGGGGTCGTCCACCGCGACATCAAACCAGAGAACTTGCTGGTAGATCAGAATGGCCAGATCAAAATTGCTGATTTTGGCCTCGCAAAAATCATGGGAGATCGGCTTGTCGAAAACGTTACGTTAACCGATGTTGGCGTGCGCATGGGGACGGCAGGTTACATGGCTCCAGAACAGTTCAGCCAAACAAAAGACGTCGATCACCGTGCCGATATCTATTCGCTTGGTATCATCTATTATGAAATGCTCACCGGCAAGCGTCCGGCCCTCGACTACACGCCACCCTCTCGTCTTGCTGAAGTAGATGATCGAGTTGACCAGGTCGTCTCAAAGAGCCTTCGCGAATCCCCGGATGAACGATTTCAAAGCGCTGCCGATGTAAAACACGAGATCGAAAATATCGCGTCTACTCCGTATCGAGCGACTCCACTCCATTCGAATTTTGCGTTTGCGATGATCGCGATAGTATTGAGCGCAGTCGCAGCATGCATTGCATTTTCTGTTTGGATTTCGAAACCGAATACCATTTCGCCTTCGATGACATCGATTCAGTACAAGAAGGAGGAGCCCCTATTTCTGTCTCTTCCTTTCTCAGATCTGCAGGCCGATGAACAACAGCGTGCATGGGCAAATGACAAGCAACTGCCCATCCAGATTGTTGACGATCTCGGGCTCGCATTTCAGCTAATTCCTCCTGGTGAATACGAACGCAAATTTGGGCACACCGCTCGCATTACCAAGCCGTTTTACATGGGTGACACCGAAGTGACCGTCGGTGCGTTTCGCGAGTTCGTAAAGCAAACGGGCTATCGGACCCAAGCTGAGTCTTCTGGATCAGGTGGATGGGTTCACACCAACTCTAACAGCTTGCAAATTGAATCGCGTCCTGAGTTTGTTTGGAATCACATCTTGTTTTCATCAAGCGATGATCTGCCCGTGACGGTTGTAACTATGGCCGACATAGAGGCCTTTATTGAGTGGATTTCCGATCGCGATGGAAGAGCGTATCGGTTGCCGACGAATGCCGAATGGACGTGGGCGAGCTACGCGGGTAATCCTGATCGGTATCGGTTTGTCAACGGTGACCAGGCGTCTACGTTCGGCTGGCATGGTGGCAATTCTGGTAACCGAGCTCATTCAGTACGTCAGAAATACGGTAACCCGTGGGGGATTCATGATGCATTTGGCAATGCGTGTGAGTATACGCAAGACGGCTGTGTTGCCCAATTGCCGGTAGGCACCTTTGATAACCCGCGTCAACCGGTTACGGATAGCCGATATGCAGGGGTTGGCGGTTCTTTCGCCGACCCATTTGGAGCCCTTTCACACGAGCTCAATGGCGATATGCCTTTCTATTCGGTGGGCTTCCGGTTGGCTTTCGATGCATTATTGCCTCCCGATGACCTCCCGTAGTTCTGATGCAGAGATGTCGGCATAGCTGGTACGTAATTTGTTGGGGGCAGTAGGCATCGCAGCCGCTTCCCTGCCAGCACCAATATTTCGGTGTGCGTGGATAGTTTTGCTGTAACAAATCCGGGAGGAAGCCATTAGGTAGTTTCGGGCCTGCCTTTATTTGCCTGAAAGCTGCGGTTGGTTTGTTTTCGAGGCAGTCCAAACTGTTTGACGTTTTGGAGTTGTTTATGTCTCGATTGTTTTCCCACCGGTCTTTTCTGAAGCAACTCGCCACTAGAAAAGGCTTGAGCAGACGAAAACAATGGAAACGATCCATCGCGTCGCGTATTCCCCGCGTTGAGTCGCTTGAGCAAAGGATGGTGCTAGCCACTGTCTCATTGAGTCCTCTCGCCACCGTCGCAGAGGGATTCGGCTATGGCAGCACCATCGCAGGGCTTGGCGGTGCCATGGATACCTCGTTCCCAAACGCGGTCAACGGCAGCATTCGCCAGTCGCTTGGGGTTAGAGAAGCAGGGAAGTTCACCATGGAAGCATGGCTCTTTCCAAAACCGGATATCCAAGATGGAGTTGTTTGGAACTACAGCGATGCGTATAGGCTGACGCGAGTGAACGACACAGGGCTGCGTTTCAGTCTTATACGTTCAGGGTCTTTAGGAGCGGTAAACATGGATGTTACCATCCCGAACGTACTGCATCGCGAAGCCTGGAACCATATCGCAACAACCTATGATGGAAACAGCTTGCAGGTTTTCGTAAACGGGGTCAATGTCTCCACGACTTCAGCGGCATCAAACTCGGTGACGACTCCGGAACTCTTTCCAATCTCGCATGCTTATTTTAAATCAACGAATAGCTCCTCCGACTCCCAGCGCGGTGCCGGAGCGATTGATGAAGTGCGAGTTTGGAATGTGGCGAGAACTCAAGAAGAGATACAAGAGGCCATGTTGTCTCAGCTTGATAGCGAAGAGGCTGGCCTTGTTGCGTACTGGACATTCGATAATCCAAAGCCGGACGATAGCTATGTCGAGTTGGATTCCACGACCAATGGCAATTGGATCAATGTCTCAGGTCCTGGTCGCATACTCAACGCGTCCCCGCAGATCGGTTTCGTGGATGTCACCGTCGATTCCGCTGTTACCAACCCTGTCGGTTTATGGGTGTCCTATGCGGTGACCAGCGGTACCGCCACGGCTGATATCGATTTCTTTGGTTCAACCTTTCGCAAATCAGCTACCGATCCAGCCAGCGAAGTGAATGGGATCATCATTCCCTTTGGGCAATCCGCTGGACGCATCTACTTCACAGCACGTCATGATGCGATCTTTGACCCCAACGAGTTCTTTAGCATCACGTTGCAACCCTATAGCTTTAGTGGTTCCTCTGCTAGTGACTATACCATCGGTTTGGCAAAGAGTGCGACCATTACTATTGTCGATAGCGGCGAGTTCAAACCTGGGTTGGCATTAACCGATCCAACAGGAAGGCCGATTACATCGTCCTCCCCGCTTTTTGTCGACCCGGTAACGCGTGCCACGTCGTTCCAGGTCCAGCTAACAAGCCAGCCACGCTTCACGCAAACATTGCTTCAGAATGCTGTGATTACGGTCACCGCCACACCACAAGCATCCGTTGATATTGGCCAAGATGCATCCCAGCAAGTGCAACTAACATTCACCGACCAAAATTGGTATGTTCCACAAACGGTCCGATTGGTGCGAGCGTTGGGGAATGGATCGATCACATTCACCAACACTTTTCCGCTTATCGCATACTTGCCACAAGTTGTCACCGCTCCCTTTACGTTGACACCTCAAACGGATGCTCGCGTCGAAGAAGGTAGTGTGGTCGACGTTGCAGCGCTTAAACCGACAGTGAACCTGACCACGATCAAGAGCCTGCTTGAAAACGATGATCAACCCGGACGCATCCGCGTGCAGCTCAATACTCCAGCTCCCAAGGGTGGCATTGATGTGTTTTATTCGGTGACATCGAATGCACGTGAAGGAGTTGACTTCAAAACGTTACCTGGCGTGATCCATGTCGCCGAAGGACTGCTGGAAGCGGACATACCGATTTATTCAATCGATAACCATAAAGTCACGAAAGTCCGAAATATTTACGTGACTCTCGGGGCAAGGCAAACGTATACCGTCGGAAGCCAATCAACCGCTCGCATGGACTATGTCGATGACGATATAGCGAGAATCGTCATATCCAATCCTATCACTTTTGATATTACAACTCCAAAGTCGTTAGCTCGTCCTTTGGCGTCTGTCGACGAAGGGGCAAACCGATATGCTCTTGCTGACAATAGCTTACCTAGCATCGGAAAAGTCGGAACTTTTGACTCGCCATCGTGGACTGCGACCGGGGGGCTTGGGGCCAGCTTTACGCAAGGGAAGTTCGATACAGACTCTATCGCTTTTAGTCTCACAGCTACTGCCGATCCGACTGCCAAAATCAGTGTGCGACTTCAACCCACAGAAGCGAACGGACAGCCTCAAATCCGCTTGCGCAAATCCGGAGCGGACGAGATCAATAGTGTTTCAACTGCCTCGATGTTCGACAGCGTTAGTGGTGTCGGTACTCGACTCATGGGGGGAGGACTTTCGAGTCCAAAACTGCCAACTCTTGTTTCTGACGATACGCTCGAGTGGTCTCTTGCTGGCCTGCCTGCTGGTGACTATCGACTCGTTCTTGCTACGAATTCCAATGTGCGAGGATTTCTAGCTGCTATCGAAGGTTTCACCGGAGTTAGCTACGACTACGAAGCCAAGTTCACCTCTAGTCCCGTAGCGCCCTACACTATTTTTAGTACAAACACGGTTACCAATTACACCTCCAATTACTCGACGCTTATCACGAACGAGCCGGCACCCGTCGTTCCGATTGCAGCCGAACCGAACAATACAATAGGTACCGCCTTTTCTTTGGGAACCGTGACGGCTGATTACCTCGTATCTTCTCAAACAATCGATTCTTCAGCAGACGATGATTACTTCAAGTTCGTCCTCGATGCAGCCTCGGGAAGACCCGATACGCTAACAGCCGTTTTCAATCGACCATCCGGATCGCCAAATCCTCTAATCGTGGATCTGCTAAGTGCGTCGGGATCTGTCCTGCTGGCTGGAGCTGCCCGTGCTCAAAACCAATACATCAATTTGTCAGGACTGGCTGATGGTACGTATTTGATCCGCGTGAAAGCAGCCAATTCATCCATTGCAACAACCGATTACGCATTGAAATTCCGAACGATCGTCAACCCCAGTGAGCCAGAGGGGAATGACACCATGGATACGGCAACATACATCGGTGTCGTGACGGATGGCGAGCGGTTCAATGACTTTTCGCTAACCAAAAACGAAGATCGAGATTTCTATCGATTCACCCTCAATAACTCCATCGGTCGACCTGCGAACGTCAATGTACTGTCGACGGCCGCTGACGGTAATCTGTTCGTGGGACTTTACAACGCTACTTCTCAAACCCTGGTCGCGACAACACCATCGACGGGCGACACCAAAAACATCCCGTTAGCAAACTTAGCTGACGGCGACTATGTTTTGCGAATCGAAGGCGAAAACACAGGATATCTCAACAGATACAATATCGCATTTGGACTTATCAAGCCCCGGCAACGAGATCTCAATCCGAACCAGTTCGCCGTCCGACTAGACGCGCAACCCGCGTCCAATGTTACTGTCGCATTGAGCTCGGGGAACAGCACACAGGGTAGATTTAGCTCCTCCAGTTTGCTCTTCACCCCCTCTAACTGGAATCAATTTCAGAATGTGACCGTGACACCGCTGGACGACGGCGTCTTTAACGGTGATGTGACCTACACGGTCCAAGCAACCGCTTCGACAAACGATCCGCTGTTTCAGAATCACTTAACGACATTCAAGATCACTAACATCGATCGAGGCAATTTCGTCCAACCTGATGAAGTGGGGACGACGGACGAGTCTTCCGCACCCGTTGTCACTATTTCGTCATTGCCGAAAACAGCCGTAAATGAAGCGTCAAACTGGACGGCATTTAGAATCGAGCTAAGCAAAGCTTCTACTTCGGCAATCGATGTAACACTCGATTTTTCTCGGAGCACCGCAGTCGAAGGGGTAAACTTCCGTTTACTTGATGCAACGTCGGGATCTCCGCACAAGATCCGCTTCCCGGCAGGCACGACCCGCAAGGATATCACGTTAGCTATTCTGGATGATCAAGTTCAGTTCTCCGCAGGCGCCAGTAAGCTTGTAATTCGCGCGACGGTACTCGACGATGATGGGTATCGTCCTGCGAATACAAGCGACCCGGGCTATTCGACTGCAGTGGAAATCGCGGACATCAACACCGCAGGTTTCGATGTACGCAACGCATCCAATCAGCCATCAGGAAGCGCGATCGCCTCCACTTCCGAAGACCAACGCGGGGCTGCATCTGTTCAAACCATACGTCTAATCTCAAAACCTAAAACAGACGTCATTGTCTACATTGCAAGCTCGGACAGTACTGAAGCACTTCTTCAGACTGACCCAGCAAAAGTAGGCTCCGAGTCCATACAGCTCAAGTTTACGCCGGCGAACTGGAATCAATTTCAGACGTTTTACATCAAAGGTGTCGACGACTTGCTCGATGATGGAACAACATCCTTCCGATTCGTGGTCAGCGCTCGCGGAGAGGACGACGTCTACAGAGGCCTTACTCCCTTGAATTTCAACGGCAGGAACCTTGATGACGATACGGCCGGTTTGACAGTCACCTCACCTCAAGCGACTGTTGCTGGTCGTACTAATGTGTTTAGCGTCAAGCTGAACACGCAACCGCTTGGAGAGGTTCGCGTGACCATGACTCCTCGCAATGATCAAGTTGCTATTAACGAATCGAGAGGCGGCGATCCTGCAACGCTTGTTTTCAATTCGTTCAACTGGAACATCCCACAGCTTGTTAAGGTGATCGCGGTCGACGATAAGATTGTGGAATTCATCCACCAGAGCGAAATCGACTTTCGGATCGAGTCAGGGCGGCAGCTCCGAGGCCTAACCACCGCTGACAATAGGACGTCCGCAACGGCTGTCGATCTCGGTGATGTTACGGGCGGCTTGTCGTGGAATAGCTTGACAATGAATCGCCAAGCAACGACCCCGTTTCTTGCGGACCAGTGGTACAAATTCACTCTCAGTGGTCCCAGCTCCTCTGCCAGCGTGATAAGGCTGCGTCCCGAGGGGCAAAACCAAGTTTCGATTCCGAATGTCTATTTGTTCAATTCCAAGCAAACATTCCTGAACAAGGGACAGCGAACAGAGGCAACTTTCAACGGCGTCGGCGATGTTACCATTCCTGCCTCGTCGAGACTGCCACTGGATCTGTTGCCCGCAGGCACGTATTACATTCGGTTGGAAGGGCTCGTCGGCATGTCGCCAACTTCGCAATTCGGTTTATGGATAGATGACGGCGATCGATCATTCGATTCTGTATCGGTTCCCAGTGTCAGTGTCTCGATCAAAGACAATGATTTACCGATCGCGGAGATCTTGGCTGGCCCAACAGCATCGGAGGTATTCAGTGAGCCGAGCCGATTTACGATTCGCCTCAATACTCCAGCTCCATCCGGACCCGCTGACACAGGCATTCGAGTGAATTTCAAGGTGTCAGGTGGCCGCGCGACGCAGGGTACTCGCACATCCACTGAGCATGACTATACGATTGTCGCTGATCAGTTTAACCCAGCGACCGGTGAAGGCTGGGTTCGAATCGCTCCGGGAGACATACAAGCCAACATTGGCATTGTTCCAGTCGATGATAAACTCGTGGAAGACGTTCCTCTCCGTCTTCAGAACTTTAATTCCGTAGCAAACAACAATACCGGAACCATCGTCGCGCGGCGATTGCTTTCCGATCGAGAGCGTCAGGGAACGCTGGAGTCAGAGATTTCACTCGGCAGCAACAGTGTTTTGCTGGGCAAAACGAGTCTCGGTCTTGAGGTTTCTTTCACGATCACTTCCCCGAGCAAGCTTGTGCTCAATGCCGATAGGACTGCTTATGTCGGGACGATTGGTGTTACCGTGCAGCTGTCAGATCTTGCTGCCATTAGACAGCAAGGAAGCGTAGAATTCTCGGGACGCGTGAAATCAGAGAATGTCGAAATTAGCTTGTTGGGGGGCACGGACTACGTCTTGCCATTGGCTCCTAGCAAACAAAACGCACAATCGACTGATCCAGCAAGCCTTGACCTCGCACGCGTCGTTGCAAATATGACGATCTTCGATGATGACGTCCCTGGTGTCCGCGTCATCGAAGTCAACGATCATACGACCCTTTCCGAAGGTTCCGTGACGACATTCCAGGTGTCGTTGCTTTCAGAACCGCGCGATGAAGTCAAGCTAACGCTGACACCTGGTGCCGGGCTGACCTTTGTCAATCCTATTGCTTCCACATCAACGACAGTGGCTGTTCGCCAATACGATATGGTGGCGACCAACTTGGACAAAAACATCGAGCTCACATTTATCTCTCTCGATGAAACAGACAAGGGATTTACTGCAACGATCGACGCCAGAATGACTCGGGCAACACTAGGCTCAACTCCCAAAAAGTCACTGCTGCAATTCAGTTCTTCATCGGATCAAGTCCTTGGTAGCGTTGTCTTTGATATACCAGCCGCCAATGCTGTCGATTTTGCGGGTAATCCAGTGGACGGCCGATTCGATACGGTCCAACGTGCCTCCCTCAGTGGTCTTCAGCGATTAGAGGATGGATCATTCGCTGCCAAATGGACGTTCAATGGCCAGACGAATTCGTTGCGATTCACTCCTAAGGCATCCCTTGCGGTACCCGTTCAAACGACCGTTCTGACATTTAAGCCAAGCGAATGGTACAAAACGCAAACGGTTACGATCCGAGCTCGCAATGACGGGCTCGCGCAGCCGGGTAGTTGGTACAAAGACACGATTGCGTATACCGTGACAAGCAACGACGCTGTTTGGAACCAAACTCCCGTCCCAGATCAAGCGATCCATATTCAAGACTTGCAACTGGATGTTGGCAATACAGTAGATGGAATCCAAGGCGCCTTTGGCTCGCTAGAGGACAGTCTACTCGGCCTCAAGGTCCCATTGATCGGTACGGTTGGTTCGCTGCCTGGTGTGGGTGATTTGTTTCACAAAGCTGAGTCGCCCTTGGTCAAGTCGATTGCAGCCCAAGAAAGTTTGAGCGTCAGCACTCTCGACGAGATTGCGGAGAGTTCGCTCAACCCTCTCGTTGCCTCGGGCATATTCGATTCTATCGAAGTCACTCCATCTGCTGATCCGGATGAAGTGAAAATCGCGATTCACTTAGAGAAACTGTTACACATCGGCAGCGTTTCGCTCGATGCGAGTTTGGGGCTCGATGCCCTCGGAATCCAGTTCTCCACCACCGGCTCGGCCTCAGTGGATTTCAACTTTAGTATGGATCTGGCTTTTGGATGGCACCGGCAATTCGGCTTTTTTCTCGATACTTCATTAACCGGCCTACACATGGGGGCCAAGCTTAGTCTCGTCGGATCGGGCGCGACGGCTGACAACCCTGCCAACCTCTTTACAGGGCAAGGTTCCTTCGGATTTCTGCAATTGAAATTCAACGATGACCCAAGCAATCCATCCGAGCTTGCCATCACTTTTGATGCAAGACTTGAAGACTTGGACAACATCAACACGACACGCTTCTTTGATATCAATGGCGACGGCATTCTTGCAGATACTCCAATCACATACCCTGTCGGCCTTGATCAAAACAAAGATGGACTCATCGATCGGGATGCCGATGGCAATCCACTCATGACCCAAACGACCACGGCAGCAGTGGAGCCGTTTCAAACCATCGGTGCCAAAGGGCCAACCAGCTTATTTCCCACTGTCGCACAAATCGCAGCTGCGAACACGAACGTCAAGGGTGCTGCTCAAGCCAATTGGAATACCATTGGTGGCAAGACAACAACGTTCGATGAATCCGAAAGCACACAAAACGAAGGTATCTACCAAGTTGTCAGTAAAGGGACTCAGAATCTAGTTTTTCTAGACCTCAATCGAGATGGGAAACTAGACATTGGTGCCCGCAACATCGACCCATTCACCAAAGCATGGACAACACTCGATGCAACCCAAAGGCAATCGAGTGAAGTGTGGTTCTTGACTACAACTCCTCAGCGAATTCGCGAACTGCGAATCCTTTCCAAAGGTACTGGTAATACCCTCGAGTACTACCTTGATATCAATCAAAACGCGTTGGCGGACGCCAACGAAAAAATCACCACCAAGTTGTGGAAGAAATTGGATAAAGACGGCAGTAAAGTGCTAGAAGCCGATTTTCGGCAAGACGGCGAAGGGACTTATCTGCAAGGCACGAGCACAGCCTTTTTTGACACAAACACGAATGGACGGCAAGATTTCGACGAGCCATTCATTTCGTATTCGTTCGATAGTTTCCAACTCAATACCAATCTTGTCGTCGAAGATGATGCTCAAAAACTGTTTTTTGATTTCAACGCCAATGGCCTTTACGACCTTGATGAAGTTCGAGTTGGAGAATCTGCAGATCGATATTTCCTCGACTTCAATGCCAACTCGTTGATGGAGGACTCTGAGCCTCGTACGCAAAAATCAACCGAATCATTTGAGATCCTGCAGAGCGTCATCAATACGACCACGAATAGAGCCATTTTTGGCAATTACAGTGCGAAAGCTTTCGTTCGTGATGGCGAACGATTTATCGACTTCAACGGCGATGGCGAATTGACTCGCAACGACCAAGGCGAGGCAATGGAACCGCATGCTTCCCAACGCACAGAGCTTAATGATTTTGATCTCAATCGATTTGTTCTACGCCTTGACGCGGTAGCACCAACGCTTTTTAGCTCCGTCGCTGCGTTCGTGACTAAGCTTAAAAATTCTCAGACTCTGCTTCCTTCCGAGCAGACGGCGATTCGCAACCGATACGACGCGTTGGTCATTGCCAAGAGTGTCGTCGAACAGCCCTCGGATGGAAACCGTCTCACATTGGCCGAACTCAATGCGTTCCGCGCCGCGATTGCTGGTGCAAACACTACAAAATCATCACAAGTGAAAGCCGCTGCAGCAGAGCTCTTTCTCTATTCCTTTCAAGGCTATGCGAACGTTGGTTTCAATACCCGTACCAGTATCAACGACAGCAGCATTATGCCTGCCATCCAATTTGATCTAGCTGTAACCATACCGCTATTTAATCTCAGCGATGATGCTGAAGCAAACGACAATGGATTCTCGGTGGAGTTTCGAAACGTCGCTTTGGATCTTGGCTCGTTTTTAAAGAATTATATGGTTCCAATCTTGGCAACAGCCAATGACGCTATTGCTCCGGTGAAACCTATCATTAACGCACTCAATGCGGACACCAAACTACTTGGTAAGTTGGGGCTGGCCTCTGCGTTTGAGAGCGATGGTAAACCTGGAATCTCGTTACTTGAAATTGCAAAGAAACTCAATACGGGTGGATCCGCCCAAGCGGCCAAGATCGATCGAGCCATCAAGTTCGCGGATCAAATCACCACGCTCGTGAATACGATCGATACGCTTTCGCAAACCGTAGCGGATGAAGCAAGCCTTTTGCAATTTGGAGATTTTAGTCTCAGCGATTTGAGAGCAGCCAGTGGGGATCCTGCAAACTCTACAAAACAAGCTCGCGTAGTGGCGCGTGCTGACGGAGCTCAAAGAACTTCGGCCTCGTTGCCCCGAACCACCGCTGATGACGTGGAGGCACAGGCCAAGAAGTCAAGCAAGTTTAAAGACAAGTACAATGCGTTAAAGAAAGTGGATGGGCTTACCATCCAGCTTTTCGATCCCAACACGCTGTTGTCGCTCATTATGGGTGAGAGCAACGTCAATCTGGTTACATACGACATCCCTGATATTGACTTTGCATTCAACATTGAAAAGCAGTTTCGAATATGGGGGCCTATTGCGGGTAAACTGCAGGGAGGATTTAGCGTCTCAACGGATCTATCGATGGGATTCGACACCAAAGGATTAGAGGAATGGGCTGCTCATGGGTACGCTCCAAATAAGTCGTACCTCGTGTTCGATGGTATTTATCTCAACGACTGGAACAGTGGCGGCACCGATAAAGACGAGTTAACGATACGAGCGTTCGTGTCCGCGGGGGTAGGAATTGATATCGGTATAGCAAGCGGATTCGTCAAAGGCGGCGTCGAGGGCATCGTTGGCTTCGACCTCGTGGACGTTGGTGAGCGGTCAGGAAGCTCCGACGGAAAGATTCGTGGTAGCGATATCATCGAAAAACTCTCTACCCGTCCAAGCGACTTGTTTGACCTGACTGGTACCGTCAATGCGTTCCTCGCCGCGGAGGTCAAAGTCAATCTGCTGTTCTTCAAAAAGACGGTATACAACAATCGGCTTGCTACGTTTGAATTAGCTCGATTTAAGATCGGTGACAGTGGTGGGCGCACTAGCCTTGGAGGTAAAGTTCAGACAGGCCCTATTGTCGGTGGCATCGTTTGGTTTGACGCCAACAATAACTTTGTTCGCGATGAAGACGAACCATTTACCGAAACAGATGAAGATGGCTACTATTCGCTAGAGGTTCCCGATGATGCTGACCTTAAAACGGGGACGGTTCGAGTCGAAGGAGGCCGCGATGGCAGCACAGGGGTAGCAAACCATGCGGATGTTATGATACCGCACGGTAGCAAAGGCAATGCCACTGGATGGACGGCTCTCGAAGAGGCATTGGTTACCGATGGGGGAATGACGACGCCCGAGAGCCAAGCCCTTATTGAAACAGCGTTTGGGATAGATCCAACGATCAATCTATCTACTTTCTCGCATCTCGACGAAGCCCTGGCAGGTAATGTAAAAGCCGGGCCAGTTCTGCTTGGCGAAAATCTGGTAAACACCGTGGCAATTCAATTGGTCGCAGTACTCGAGGGTGCGAGCGATACAGGCCTCGACGATAAACGGTATACAGGACTGTTCAGCGAGGCGGTGTACATTGCGATGGCTCGGCAACTGCGAAAAGGAAGTCTCGACCTGGCTGTTCGCACTCAATTGGAACAAATTCTGTTAACCTCGGTAGAAGTCGCGAATCAATTGCTCGCCGACAACCGCTACTCCGCACGCGTCGACGTGGCTCGCATCGCGAAGTTGCAAAGTGAAATCCTAACCGTTGTTCAAGCCACCATCCAAAACGAAAAGACTCTGGCATTGCGAGCAACGAATGTCATTGACTTGGCGCACCGAGTCACGCAGGAAAAAGTGATGGCCAATGGTAAAGCGGCTGAAGATCTCTATCAAATGTTGCGACTCTTGAAATCTCCCAACGATGTTCTACGTGAAGACGCACGCACCGATAATGCTTACCTGCAATCGATCGAACAAATAAAACTACCGCCCCTCGTTTCTGCGATCGCGGATGTCCATACATTCGAAGACCAAACGATTCCGGCATTTCCATTGATAGTGAGACGTCAATCTTCGGGTGCCGGTGAAGTTAAGGTATCCGTTAACTCCGACAATGCGAAATTGTTACCCGCAAGTTCTGTCAGTGTAACTCAGATACAAAACGATGCCTTGAAGACCGAGTTTCGTATCCAGGTCACACCAAAAGCCTACCAGTTTGGCGTTGCCCACATTACGCTGCATGTTGTCGATACGATGGGAAGTGCTACCGACGAAACCTTTACCGTAGATGTTGGCTGGCTTGATCACGCACCTGAGGCTAAAAGCGATTCGTTCCGTGGGTTCGTCGGCAAATCTACGCGGATAGATCCGCTGGCTAACGACCTTGATCGCGATGGTGATCCAATGCACTTGAGTCTTCTTTCGGTACCCAGCGACGGGCAAACGGTTCTCAATACCGATGGAACCATTACCTATACGGCATCATCATCGGCCTCTGGACGACGAACCTTCAAGTACCAGGTTGATGACGGAAACGGAGGCTTTTCTGTTGCGACAGCAACACTGGATCTCGTTTATCCGACCGCTGATCTCGTTGTGACGCAATCCACATCTCCGTTTATAACAGCCGGCCATGAAATTGCATTTCAGATCACCGTGACCAATAACGGTCCTGAAACATCCGAAGGTATTGTCATCACCGACCCCATTCCTTTCGGGGCGGTTTTCGCATCAGCAACTGCTCCGGTGGGATTCGCAATGGTTACACCGGCGGTCAACACTCGAGGTAACGTTGTATTTACGGGAGGAAGCCTCGCCGCAGGCCAAAGTGCCACTTTCGTTGTTTTCGCCAAAGTTCCTGAATCACTCACAGCGATCACCACGATAGTGAATTTGGCCGAAGCCAAATCGACAACGAATGACCCGAATCCAGGTAACAATTCGGGCGAAAGCAGATCTGTCGTAAACATGATTGGGGCAGCGTTGGCTCCAAGCCTCGCCGTTGGAAAAACCGACTTGATCGTCTCTGGCTCAAGCAACTCGGAATTCATTCTCGTCCGGCAAGGCGTTCAAGGGTTCGTGTACGCAGAAATCGCAGGTAAGACGTTTGGCCCGTTCAGCCCGTCGGGACGGATCATTGTCTATGCAGGTGCTGGCCATGACACCATCCTTGTTGATGGTACTGTTACGAGGGAAGTAATCTCCTACGGTGACGATGGAAACGACGTTATGTACGGTAGCAAAGTCGGTGGCGTTATGGTGGGTGGGCTTGGTAACGATACGCTAATGGCAAAGGGGGGGCGAAGTCTACAAATTGGTGGACTGGGAATCGACACGCTCGATGGTGTTCTCGGTGAGAATATCCTCATAGCAGGTTACACTAAGTATGATTCGCACGAACGGGCTCTCACGGCAATACTCAACGAATGGAATTCCGGTAGAACGTACGACCAACGAACAGCGAGCATCGCTCAAGGCTTGGGAGGATTGAACGCAGGGTATAGCCTCTCACAAGCGAGTGTATTCGATGACGATGTACTCGATATCCTGCTCGGTGGATTGGGCCTGGACTGGTACTTTAGCCATGAATTGGGCAACCGTCGTGATACAGTCAGTGGCCGTCGCAGCAATGAGAAGACCACTAGAATCTAGTAAATTAACTCGCGTTGAATATCCGTGAGGTCGTCGCATCGTTGGCCATATCGTTACTCCTTGCGATCCATCAGTCGCAAAGGAGAACGCGATGTTATCAAAATGGGCTAGCAACAGTGTGTTGCTGTTTTGATTCGCCGACGCGATTCGGCGCGGCGTTTGCTATTTGGTTTGGCATCGGTCTTCAATCCAAGAACTCGAATTCTTTTCGACTGGCGTCCTGACTGCGACACAGTCGATGCGATTTCGATAAATCTGAGTCGGACGTATGGCGATTGGAGACATCACACCGTAGCACCAATTGGCAACGAACCACAGGATTCAAATATGCAACGCATCATCACCCGCTCAGGAGTGGAACTATTTGTCAAGGAATGGGGAACTGGACGCCCTGTCGTTCTGATTCACGGATGGCCTCTTTCTGCCGATAGCTGGGATGATGTCGCCCTACCTTTGGCAAACGCAGGGTTTCGCGCGATCGCGTACGATCGACGAGGATTCGGTCGCTCAAGCCAGCCTTGGGAAGGCTACAACTATGACACGTTGTCGGACGACTTGGCAGATATTCTGTCAATGATGCAGCTATCCGATGTCACGCTCGTCGGTTTTTCTATGGGGGGCGGCGAAGTAGCCCGTTTCCTGAGTCGCCATGATCGGAGTCAGATTCGTTCCGTGGCTTTGCTTTCGTCTGTGGTGCCTTGTATGCTCCGCTCGGATTCGAATCCTGACGGGGTTGCAGCAGAGGTTTTCGATGAAATGAGCCAGGCACTCATCAAGGACCGACCAAACTTCTTCACTACGTTTTTCAACGATTTTTATGGTGTTACCAAGGAGTCAAAACCCGTTAGTAGTGAATGGCTGGCATGGACCCATTCGCTGGCCATGCAAGCTGGATTAAAGGCAACACTTGATTGTGCGCATGCATTCGCAACAACCGACTTTCGTCCGGATTTGGCTTCATTCACGATGCCGACATTGATCATTCACGGAACGAACGACAAGACGGTGCCAATCGATGCGACAGCTCGCAAAGCAGCCTCGGCAATTCCTGGCTCAGAACTCGTTGAATACCCAGATGCTCCCCACGGGATTATTGCTACGCATCGAGATCAACTCGTACATGACTTAATTGCGTTTTGTAAGGCAAGGTGATGCGTTTCCGTTTTGAGAGGATTGCAGGGCTTTTCAAAGTTCGAGCTACTGCATCTAGTCTTCTCGGTTCGCCCGTTTGCTTAGGTTTCGAAATGCAAGAGTTTGTTTACGAGATGTCTGCAAGCAGATTGTCGTCTAGTTTTGACACCTCTGCATCCGGAGGCAACGCAGCGTCTCCAGGGAGAGGTGCCTCGGGAGCCTGTTCTTCCATGTCGTGTAGTAACTCCAATACATTTCGTTCGATCGAAGTGCAAATACTGTCTAGTGGCAAAAAGTCGATGCGCTGAGTACTGAATGGGTTTTGCAGCTCCATCCCGATCCGATCGAGTGACAGCAATGGGTAGGCTAGTAGCATCACGTAGATCGCGACGATACCTATCTGATTGATAGCATGAATGCTCATTATGCCGGTTCCGGGATCTACCGTAAACGCTTGCATCAGACCGATCGGAAGGGTAATCAGCAACATGAAAATGAATTGCCTGACTTGAATAGCGCCAGATCGGGCCAAAGGTGTCTTTAGGATGCGTTCACAACCGCCAAGATGATCGATTAATCTCGACCGTTGCTCTTCGCATTTTTGAAATGCAAATCCATCCATACCCTGACTTCGTGCTTCGTAAAGCATCATCGCGAGTTCGCTGGAGACAGCATCGGGCATGTGCTCAGACTTTCGTATCCATGCCTGACTGTTTTCGGAAAGCAATCGTTCGAGTTCGGGAAACTGCCGTTGTTCTCGAAGACTACGGCGACAAACGTGTGGGAAGACAGCGATCCATCGCACGAATCGCGATCGCCAACGTGTGTTGCGTGGCCCGTATGCCAAGCCCGAGATTGCAAGATTGCGAGACTGATTGACAATCCCACCCCAAAGTACTCTTGCTTCCCACCAACGGCTGTACCCAGTATTGACGCGTAGGACTAACAATAGTCCGAGCACTGCACCAGCCGCTTCGAACGGAGCGACAGGAAGCGATAATTCAACTTGAAAAACTCTCTCCATCCATTGAATCGCTACGACGATTGCGACGGTCAGTAGACCGAATCCCAAGACATCCAACAGGACTCGAGGTGCCACAGAACCGCGAATAACAAAGGTACCTAGCCAATACGAATACGAAAGGCTGCTTTCCGATTCGACGATAGGCTGCAGAGCTGGATCGGCTGCGGAATGGCTTAGGGGCATAAATGACGAAGTTTATCCGGTGTAGGCTATGGCACTCAGAGGGGCTATCAAGTGCGCTTCGAAGACCGATTTAGACCTTCTCGGCGATGCTATAAATGTCGCGAATCGATCCCACAATTTGCTCAATATCGAGCCTAAGGTCCTTGATCCGCCCACTGGACATGTCAAAAACCCAGCCAGCAATGATCAACTCCGAAGAACTGTAGGCGTTTTGTACCTCCGCAATCTTTAACAAGTTAATGCACTGCTCGTAGACGTTCAGTTCGACTAGTCGCCGATTCCTATCGCTCTCATCAACGATCGCATCCAGTTCGGCAGCATGCAACCGATAGACATCTCGTATGTTTTGCAACCACGATGTCAAGTTACCCAGGTCGGTCGATTGCATGGCTGCCTGGACGCCGCCGCAACCGTAGTGGCCACAGATCACGATGTTTCGCACTCCTAGATCATGAATTGCGAAGTTGACCACTGTGTTCGAGCTATGATCGTTATTCGGAATTAGGTTCGCGATATTCCGGTGAACGAGAAGGTCTCCGGGGCCTGCGCCCAGCATTTCCTCAGCTGTTACGCGGCTGTCAGAACATCCGATGTACAGAATGCTGGGGTTTTGGCCTCGCGCTAGCCGTTTAAAGAACATCGGATCTTCATCGACTCTTTTCGATGCCCAGACTGCGTTGTTTTCAATCGCTTCGTTCAGTTGCATGATCCGATTCACTCTCGACCTTTTAGAATCCAATGGAGATATCCCTCGTAGGATGATCCCATACGGTTACTTCTTTCTGCCTTCGATATTCACTTTCACACCATCGCGTCCAACATTGACGTCAACCCTGCCGTCGTGATTGTTTTCAATCCGATATCTCCGATGTAGTTCCCCTGAAAAGTCAGCATCGGAAAAGTTGGGCCAGTTCGCTTCATCAAAGCCTTTAGCTCCTTGCATCTGATCGATGGTAACGTCGAGAACGAGAATGATTTGATCTCGGTTGTCAGGATTCTGTTGAATCTTGATGGCCTGCATGGGAACGGCAAACAGCTTGTCGCCCAGGCCGAGGAAGCCACCATACGTGACGGCAACATATTGGATTCTGGCCGAGGAAGGATCTAGAACAACATCCTCGATCCTTCCTATGCTTTCATTCTGCGAGTTTTGGATCTTCAAACCCAGTAGCTTGCTCGCTCGGATCCCAATCCCCGAACTCTTATTATCCAACTTTTGTAGATTCTGCGCAGGCGAATCTTGCGGTGGATTAAGCGGAGGTGATTGAGCGTATAGTGGGCTTGAGCAGGCAATGACCATGGCTTGCGCGATCCAAAATTTCGAAATCTTCATCGTGTACTTTCTTTATGCGTAACCGCATCATCGTGGAGTCTCGAGCGGAGTTGCTCGTCGTCGAAATCAACAAGACGCAAATGTCGTACCGCTGGCGA
>CAIXME010000300.1 GCA_903920425.1 uncultured Pirellula sp.
GTCAAATCAGCGGCTACCACGCATCGCCCAAAGGGCGAACCAAAACCGGCTGTTTGATTTGCGATCGTGGCTGGCATAGGCCGGCTGAAGCCGGTACACCAACTTGAACTACCTTTAGTCTTAAGTCTTAAGCCGAAACTCCCGCCCCCAGTCGGCTTGTCCGACTGGAGCGCACGAAGCGGCCGAAGCGGGGCAAGGGGGAGAAGAATGGAAGGCTCGCCAGGTCCAACTTGTGGGTAAAAACGAGGCTTCCAGCCTCTGTCTTAAAAGTGGCATAGGCTTCCAGCCTGTGATTCAGCACGTTCACAGGCTAGAAGCCTATGCCACAGTCAAATCAGCGGCTACCACGCATCGCCCAAAGGGCGAAGCAAAACAGGCCGCTTGATTTGCGATCTTGGCTGGCACAGGCCGGCTGAAGCCGGTACACCAACTTGAACCACCTTTAGTCTTAAGCCTTTAGCCTTAAGCCTCACTTGACTTCCCCCCTTGAAATTCGCTATCAAATGACTCAACTCGGACGGACCCGTTTGGAACCCATGGAAAGCGATCAAGGCGACGGCGATGCTACTCTCAATTGTGCTGCCGGTTTACAACGAACAAGAAGTATTGCCAGCATTATTCAATGCGTTGCCACCTGTCCTGGAACGGATCGGATGGGACTACGAACTGATCTTTATCGATGACGGCAGCCGCGATTCGACTCGCTCTCTGTTGAACGCTGCCGCTTCTGCAGACGAACGCGTGAAAGTCCTCGCGTTCAGCAGGAATTTTGGCCAACAAGCGGCCATCACCGCCGGCCTCGACTTCGCCAACGGCGATGCGGTCGTGGTCATGGATGCCGATCTCCAAGATCCACCAGAACTGCTCGAAACCATGATCGAACAGTTTAAACTCGGCTTCGATGTGGTATCGACCCAAAAGATGACGCGCGATGGCGAAAGCGTTTTCAAAAAGGCAACCGCCACCGCGTTCTACTCTTTCATGCGAAAAGCGGTCGACGAACGACTGCCACCTGAAGTCGGCGATTTTCGATTGTTTAGTCGCGGTGCCGTGCAAGCGATCCGCAAATTCCGCGAACAACACCGCTTCATGCGTGGCTTGGTCGCTTGGCTCGGCCTACGCGAGTCGATCGTGCGATTCCATCGCCCCGCTCGTGCTGCCGGTGAAACGAAATACCCACCCTGGAAATTGGTCAAACTGGCTTGGACAGCCATCTCGTCCTTCTCCGCGATGCCCCTACGCATTTGCTTGACGGCCGGGTTGCTGCTCACCGCGTTCGGTATCGCTTACTCGATCTACGCGGTGTACGCTGCGATCTTTGTCTCGACGACAGCACCAGGCTGGAGCTCGCTCGTATGCTTCCAATTGCTTTTCAACGGTGCAACATTGACAGCAGTGGGACTGGTGGGTGACTACGTCGGTCGCATCTACGACGAATCCAAACAACGGCCATTGTATGTGCTCGGTGATTCGGTCAACATCGAAGCGTCCGGATGCGCGAACCGCGTGGTGTGGATCAATCCTCCCGACGCCATGGCAGGCCTGCCACCTCATCCGTTCCGAGAATCCGCACAGCCCGCTCGCGAGCATACACCAAGCCACTTGCCAATGAAGCGTGCGGCGTAGACCAACATGGAAACCGCGAACGCATCGTACAGCAACGCCTGGATCTCGCATCGCAATTGCATTGCCATCCTCGCGTGCGTAGGTATCGTCGTCATGACAATCCAGCTTGGGAACACGCACTTGTGGGATCAAGACGAAGGGTACTATGCATCGGCCGCTGCCGAGATGTACGCTCGCAACGATTGGATCACCCCAACATTCAACGGCAAACTCTTTGCCCACAAGCCTCCGATGATGTTCTGGGGCATGATGGTCGGCTACCACCTATTCGGTGTCAACGAACTCGGCGCACGAGCTGTCTCGTCGCTCTTCGGTCTCGGCACGATCTTGTTGACATACCTGCTAGCAAGAAAACTATTTGACACGGTGACCGGATTGTTCGCGGGCCTGGCCATTGGTTCGTGCATGCTATTCACCATGGTCTCGCGCTCCGCCACGTCGGACGCTCACTTGACGTTCTTTACCCTGCTAGCGATCACCATCTGGATGCACGGCTATCTAAAGGCAGTTGGCAACACGCGCAA
>CAIXME010000301.1 GCA_903920425.1 uncultured Pirellula sp.
ACTCGATGCCATTCGTTCTTGACCAGCGCCCAGCCTTTTCCGTGGCCCATGTCCCCCTCGTACTCGATTCCATGCTTTGCACAGACATAGTCGGAGCACATTTTGAACGCATTGTCGACCGTATCGATCACGAGCGTCTTAAAGGTGTGTTCACCCTTGGCAATAAGCTTGCAGGCCTCGAGAAAGTCCTCCCACTTGTAGGTTGGCAGCTTGAATACTTCCAAGTGGTTGAGTCCAGGCTCGCATTCAAAGAACATCGCTTCAGGGAACTTCGAAGCGAAGGTCGATTTGCCCAGCTTCGGTGGCGCGTAAAGCAATATCGTTTGCTTTCCGAGCTCCATCGCGGGCTTCGTCTTCGCAGTAGGTAGAGTCAATGTCATCAGTCATCTTTCCTTTCAAATCAAAACAAGGGGTGCAAATAATTGGTGTTTGGTTGAGGTGGGTACTTGAGAATCAGAGCCAGGAATCGGCGTCTCGATCGCTCGAAACGCTGACTTCGGGCGTTCCCCCTAACTCTTCATGCGGCATCGCAATCTGATACAGGTTGTCCGCGACGTTCGGGTTGAATCCCGATTGGCAATAAGCCAAATACTCGCAGGGCCGTTGATACGAGAAGCAGTTCGACGTATTGAGCAGCCACTTGCCACGACGGCGAGCATCGAGGTATTGCTGAGTGATCTCCCAGACTTCCTCTTGCAGCATCGCAAGCCGATCTTCCGAGAGATAAATAAACTCGCGATGGAATGCTTCGGGACGTGAGTACCATTCGTTGAGTCGCGATTGGAACTCGATGTCCGTTTCAGGCATCTGACGCTTGGCAGTCGACTTGCCACTCTTGTTCTTGGCTGCTAGTTCAGCGTGTCGAGCCTCGTATTCCACCTGGGTTTCGCCAGCACTTTGCTTGAGACGTGCTTTGAGGAGCACGTTGTAAATCACGCCGACGATTGGATAGCCAAGTTCACGCAGATAGTGGCAATACAAAGCGATCTGTGTATCGGTCCACAACTTGTCGAGGTAGTTCGCATCAACGGTTGCAGCCGTCTTATGCTCAAGCAGATACATCCCATCGTGGCAACGGACGATCGCGTCGACTTTTCCAGCGATTCGAAAGGTTTGGCTTTGTCGGCCGGTATCCGGATTTCGAATCTCGCCGACGAATTCTTTCTCGACTTCGACAACTTCGAATTCTTCGACCGAGTATCGACTTGCGTAACCAGCGATGATCGCTCGGGCCAAATGCCAGCTCGCCATTTGACTTGCATCAACGATTCGATTCTCGAACGCATCGTCGATGTAAGCGTTGACGTCGCTCAAGCGAGACTCAGCGCCTACGGAGCGATACCAAAGTTCAATAGCGGTATGAATTACGCTACCGAACGACAATGCCTCAGCTCGTTCGCGTGGACGCAGATTGTCGACATATCGATTCTTGTACTTGCGAGGACAATTGCGATAGGTATTGAGGGCCGAATATGTCAGCAGCGTCTTGTCGGTGATTTCGGTTGGGGCGATGACTTGGGACATAAATCTCTGTACTAATGAATTGGGTGCGGTGGGTGGTTTTTTAGACTAGGAAAAGCTCGACTCGCCGGAACTGTGCGACTCAATTGGAAGTCCATTGAGTCGCTTCGCGCCGCGCTGCAACGCGAGTTGTGCCTCGGTGATCGGACCAAGCCGAGCGTTGATCTGTCGGCATTCTTTGCAGATGCGATTGCCAGCTCCTTGCGACAGGAATTCCTTGTTGCACTTGAGACACCGTCGATTGGCGATGTCAGTTGGTTTCAGTGGTTTGTTCATGGATGTGGTCTCAATTCAATAGGATCAATGCTGGCAACCGTGCTGGAAAGCTGTTAAACGAGTTCGAGCTGCTCGACTTCGAAATTGCGTTCCTGATCAGAAGTGACCAGGAAGTGTTTGAAGTCGACTTGGGTCACAAATCGACTGGGTTCAGTGAGTTGAGTTCGTAAGCCATCGCAGGCTTCGTTGAACTCTTTCGTAGCAGCTTCGAATCGATCGACCGCTCGAAGGTACCGACCGACAGCAAGGGAGATGGCGACACGGGATTGGATATCGCGATTTGGGTTCGTCATGGTTTTTTGATCTGGTGTTCTTGTTGAGTGAATGATGTTTCTCTATCTGTAGGGTTACACGCGACGAGGGCAAAATAACGATCAGGAATTGAGATATTCTTGAAGATTGGCTTCTCGCATCCTCTCGCGAATGACAGCCAATCGGCTCACCAACGTGGAACGAGCAACGCCCAACGCGACGGTAATCTGCGCCATGGTTTGGTTCTTCAACAGCTCGATAAGCTGCCGTTGCTCCGGCGTTAGCGAAGCGATCACCATCGCAAGGTCATGAGCGAGCGAGAGATGCTCCGTCCGGCTCAGACGACGCTTGCGTTCAAGGCGACGATCGAGCTCATCTTCGCCAATCGTTTGGGCGAGCTCTGTCTTTCCTCCACAGGGAAGACTAACCATGCAACTAAGCGAAACTGCTTTGGTACCTTTTCGCTGTGCCTGAATCTCGCGAGAGATGTTGGAACAGCAGCGATTGACGACCGTGCACATAAACGATTTGTGATGACCAAAGTCCGAATCAAATTTGCACCATCGTTGCAGGAATCGCAGCCGTATCTCTTGGACGAGCGTCTCACGATCTTGCTTTTCAGCAATTCCGTTTCGGATGAGTTTGTTGGCATACCGTCGAATGACGCTTTGAGTGAATGGGTGTTGAGAAACTTCTTCTGCCGAAATGGACATGTACTTGCATCCTCCAAGCTGACTTGGAAGGCGAGCAACAGGCCCATTCGCAAAGGCTCGCCAACCAATCTGCTTCGCTGGTTCTGGTGAACTGCGGTAGCTGATCGGACCTGTCGCTTAGGACTTGCGAGATCTCGATGGGGCCAAGAAAAACACAGCGAAATCCAATTGCAAATCAGCTTTTCTCCAATGAACCGCGACAAAATATTTCAGCGATTTCTCGAATGACGCTCAGCGAGATCTCGATGCAGGCGTTCGTCGAGAAAACGAAAAAGGGCGGCCCAGAAATGTCTGAGTCGCCCGTCAGTAGTTTTCGTTATGAGAAAATCGATGTCAGCTATCGGGAGTCAATTCAAAAACGCAGCGCCAGCCCTGTCGGTTCTCGGTGAGCTCAAACGGCTCACGCTCGATTGCAAAGAACCTTTTCAATTGCTGGGCCAAGTACTCTTTGCGTTTCTGGTTCTTTCGGCTCGCTCCGGGCGAATCCCAAGTCATCAATCCATGGCTCGCAGCAAAGTCCTGCAGCAATCTCCATTGAACGTCGGGCCTACCATTTCGCTTATCAACCAAGCCCAGGTCGACATAAGTCACAACCGACCTTTTTCCCTTGACGCTCACAGTAAGAGATTCAGTATCCAGGAATCGCAAGGACACGTCATGCCAAGTCGCCGACTCGGGGGTATCGTAGTGCG
>CAIXME010000302.1 GCA_903920425.1 uncultured Pirellula sp.
AACAAAAAATGCACCCGAGTTGCCGATCGGGCGTTTCCTCAAATCAAAGTCTCTTGGCGGCAACCAGGTGATTTAGCCGTTCGCCCGCAAAGCTACATCTGAAGACACTCATACCCCCAAAGTTGATTGTAATGGGATTCAAGAACGTCTGCCTCAGTTGCAAAAGGGTCGAGAGTCTCGGCACGGACCACTCTCAGTTCCGCACTGGCTGCTGTCCGCAGTGCTCAGCCCAAATGTTCTTTGTGAACCACAAATTTCGACCTCCAAAAGTAACAGATGAGAAATCATGGGCGGTTGCGGCGTACTTGATCTCCCATGGATTCAGCTACGACACCATTCGAGACGAGAAGGGGATTGCCGTCGCATACCCAACCACACTTGCCGATGCGGAAAGGTTTGTCGCCAAGTATGCGGAGCAGCGTTCACAACAGATTGCTCGCCGCAAACATGACCTGGAAAAACAAATCGCCGACTTTCGGCAGCGGCCGCAAAATGACTCCAGAGATCGACTCATTAGCGATTTGAAAGAACAGCTTTTGCGATTGACTCAATCTGCCACCGTTCCGTGACAATACGGGCGAACAATCGGTACAACCGGAGCGTTACTTGCGAAAGACAAAACACATGTGGCAATGTCCGAAATGTAGTGAATCGATTGGACCTTCCTTCGATAGATGCTGGCGTTGCGGGACTTCCAAAGACGGAACTGAGGACCCATCGTTTCGGCCCGTTGAGGAATTCGACAGCGTTCCAAGTAGTTGGAAATCAGGAGAATTGTCCTCTTCTTCTAGAAACGCATTGAACTGTCATCGTTGTAACAAGGAACTGACATACATCGGCACCAAGAAGTTCCACGAAGGTACTCGATGGGGCATCCTGGGAGACCTGGGCGAGTTGTTTGTGAATAAAGAGAAATTTGATGTATACTGTTGTCCGAAATGTGGGCGAGTAGAATTCTTCGTCGACGGAATCGGGGAAGACTTGCGCCCTCAGTAGCGCAAGACATCGCAAGGAACAATCCGATCGACCGAAGCGGTGGATCTTCCGCGTCCTTATGGAGAGTTTACTTGCCACCTCTCGGTCATGGGTGGCGTTCTGGCCTCGAATTCAATTCATGCGGTTAGGTGCGATGGAACCAGTTAATCCCTACTCTCCGCCCACGGCCGACCGCAAAGCTGAAAGTATTGTCCAACCATTTCGATACGGGCAACAACCGGCGGTTTACTTTCTAGTCGCATCCGTCATTTTCTCGCTCATGTACACTTACATCGATGAATCGGTGCTTAGAACGTCTTATGGTGCATGGCCGATGCTGACCGTAACGTCCGCAATCGCTATCGGTTCGGTTTTGGTGACGAGAGACCTACTGTTATCACCGCTTTGTTGCTTCGCAGGCACCGTGTCTGGCGATATTCTTGCTGGTTTGGTTCGCAGCTGGGGATATGCTCAATTGCATTACTGCATTCCACTATCTATTGCATTTTCAATTCCGTCGCTGATAATCGGCCTCCTGTTGCGTCAACGGCGTAGTATTTCTGAACGGTAAAAGAAAAGGGCGCTCGATCTTTAAACGCTTGCCGACGTTAAGAATGGCCAGAACAAAGCCATGCACGCCGAGCACGCGATTGGCCGTTTTAGGCATGGCAGCATTACTCGCGCGTGCCGGGTGA
>CAIXME010000303.1 GCA_903920425.1 uncultured Pirellula sp.
GCACATTTCTCGTACACTTCGATCGGACCACCAAAAGGGTCGCTGATCTCACCACCGTCTGGAGAAATCAGAAACACTTTGTTGGCGGTTGACGGCCATTGCGAAACGATGACGTGCCGATGTCGATTCCCCATGGCCAAAATCAAGTCTGCTTGTTCTACCAGATAGGCGTTCAATTGCGTACTTTGATGACGATCTAGATCCGTACCGAATTTGCGTATTGCAGTCGCGGCCCCATGCGAAGCAGGATCTCCCCCCAATGCTGAAACGCCAGCAGATACGGCAACAATCGGCAATCCACCTTCGACTGCCAACTTGTTAAATCGTTCCGTTATCTTGCGCTGCATCATGGCTTGCGCCATCGGCGAACGGCACGTGTTTCCAGTGCAAACAAACAAGACCGTCCATTGCGAAATGTCCCGAAGCGTTTTCTGATCGACGACGCCCGGTATCGCGATATGGCCTTGGTTCCCATCAATTTGTACGACTGTAGGAGAACCAGGTACATCCACGCAACCAGCGTCGATGGTCAAGACGCTTTGCCCTGGCAGCATTGTCTCCACCGAGTCAGCAATACCATCGCCGACACCGATAGCTTGAGTACACAACAAAGGCCCAGATGCTAACCGACAAACGTGCTCGAGTACTTCATGACACGGTTGCCAAACATGAACACGACCGGAAGGTTGCTTTAATTCGGACTGCACTTGAGTGTCCAAGCATCGCAGCAGACTGGATTCTCGGGAGTCCGGCAAGCTGAGAATCACTGGGGCTGGCCAAACTTTTCGAGCTAGTCGTCTAGCGGCCGGCGTTATGTCAGGAAAATAGTCAAGCGTCTCATCCGCCGAGCGAACCATGAGAGACACCCCCTGCAGGGGCAAACTACTTTTGGCTTTAGCCAATTGAGACACGGCATCCTTTTTGAGCCCGCTCGCGACCAAAAGGTAAGCGCAGTTGGACGGAAGAGCGACCACATGCCCCTCTGCCAGCGCTTGAACCGCCAAATGCACGATATCGCGTGGGTCGTCGGATTTTCGCCAGTCCAAAATCTTCGTCATACACGATTCATGGCATTTAAATGATACGTAACTTTGCTGAGAAATCAGCACATCTGATCCTTCGCAATCCCATTCGGGGGACAGTATGATATCCCATGAAGCAACTTCGGTCGATTCCCCGCGCGATTCGCACTCTTTCGCACCCAACATCCATCCATGACCTCACCTGACGGATCCCAACGGTTTCTCGCGGGAAAACACCTCCTGTCTCGGCGAGGCTTTCTTGCTGGATCTCTAGAAAGAATTCGAGCTGTGGGGGCAATTGCAATGCTCCCTGCCTTGGAAACCTTTTCTGGCTGCACGCCTTACTCTCCGGCGAGAGAAATCCCAGTCCCTGATCTCATCATCGGCCAGCGAGGCCTGTCCGACGGTCGTTTTCAACGCCCGAGAGCCTTGGCCATCAACCGGCAAGATCAGTTGTTTGTGGTTGATAAGACGGGTCGGGTGCAAATGTTTGATGAATCGGGGAAATTCATCCGCCTATGGCGCACTCCCGCTATCGAATCGGGTAAGCCAACAGGAATCAGCGTCGACACCGATGGAACCATTATGGTCGCGGACACGCACTACTATCGATTTCTGTTTTATACCAGTGAAGGCAAACTGCTAGAAGAAAAAACCATCGGTGGCACCAACGGCAAGGATCCTGGACAGTTTGCCTTCGTTACCGATATCGTTCGCGCCAAAGATGGAAGCTACTATTGCGGCGAGTATGGCGAATACGATCGTATTCACAAATACTCCCAAGATGGCCAATACATCGACCGAATGGGAGAACACGGGACCGGCATCATGCAATTCAGCCGCCCGCAAAGCCTATCTGTCGACGCGGACGGTTTGCTCTGGGTTGCCGATTCATGCAACCATCGGATTCAGGTGATCGATTGGCGTGAGGACAAGCCTCGCTCGGTAGCAATTCTTGGAAGCCACGGTACGGAGCCTGGACAGTTCCAATATCCATACGGACTGACCTTGGTTAACAATGATACTTTGGTGGTTAGCGAGTTTGGCAATCATCGTGTTCAAAAACTCGATCGCACAGGCCAACCGTTGTCCAGCTGGGGCGCTGCGGGTAGTATTCCAGGAGAACTAAATCAACCATGGGCTTCTGCGGTCGATTCGAAGCAACGCGTGTACGTCGTTGATTCGGGCAATAATCGCGTACAACGATTTCGCTTTTAGAAGCGTCTAACACAACATGTTTCAAACGGTATTCGTCGGAAAAATTGCAGGGATCAAAGTCTACATCCATTGGACGTTTTGGATCCTAGCAATCTTCGTTCTCATGTCGAGTATCGGACGAGGACTGGAAACAGCATTGACCTCGTTGGGCTTTGTATTCGCCGTGTTTGGATGCGTATTTCTTCACGAAATGGGGCACGCGATTGCAGCCAAATGGTATGGCACCCCAACCTTGGATATCACGCTATTGCCGATCGGTGGCGTTGCAAGAATTGGCCAACTCCCCCGCTCCCCCATTGCCGAATTGGTGGTCGCTATTGCTGGTCCGGCGGTAAACCTTGCTATCGCAATGCTCCTGCTTGTGATTTTCCCAATCCAATCGACCTTTCAACAAGTCTACGAAACAGGCATCGCCAAGCTCGGACCGCCCGAACAATTGTTCGTAGCCAACATGAGCTTGGCCATTTTCAATTTGCTTCCAACCTATCCGATGGACGGAGGCCGTGTACTGCGCAGTGTCCTGAACATGTTCATGCCCCTTTCACTAGCCACGATATACACGGCTCGCGTTGGGCAGATCGCAGCAATCGCGATGTTTATGGCTTCGTTTTATGTTGGGTTTGGGATGGCTTTGATTTCGATTTGGGTCTTTGTCGTTTGCTCTGGAGAACTGCTAAAAGAGCGATTCGCGATATCTGCACGACAAATGCAAGAACGTTCTCCGTTCCATCCCCCAACCTCCGACAGTGTCGAGGATGATGGCGAAGCTGGGGTGGTCGATGCCGTGGAGGTTCGTCGTGTCCGCTGATCGACTCTGTTGGGCATCACTACTTTTGGCAATAACCGTACTGCCCATCGGATCTCCACCCGTGTTGGCTCAAGACGCTGGACCGCATCCATGGATCGCTGACGCACCAAGCGAGTTCCTGCGTTTGATCGACATGGGAAACGTCGAAATCAAAGTCGACGATCAACGGGTTCGCAATGCCCGCAAGTCGGCAGTTACCCTTTTCCAATTCTCAGTGAAGTACAATTTCAAATACCGCATCGAGTGGGCGACTCGCACATCTAATCGCGATCCATGGCATGCGAGTATTGTCGCATGGAGCGATCAACCACAAGTCCGATTGGACCATCAGGTTTGTCTGCTATCCAATTTCATGCCGATCAATCCATGGCAATCGAAACTCCTTCGGCATGAGTTCGACCACGTGGCTATCAGTACCGATCCCCGGCTCACCAAACTGATGAAACAAATGCTTCAACGTCGACGAAAAATCACGAGTATATGGGAACAGTTTGAAACGCCATCCGAAGCCGACGTTCGCCAAAGAGTCCAAAAGGAATTTGATGACGACGTGCAATCCATCCAATCGTTGATTCAGCGACAGTACGATGAATTAGATGGCCAGTCGAACGAAGGATCTGCCGAAATTGCGAATCGAAAAAAATTCTTCATCGATCTCTATTCGCCCGATGGACTAGAGCGATGCGGCTTTCCTCTTTCCACGGACACCCGCAGTTTTATTAAGGATAAATTGTCTGGAGCATCGGCCCTCACGGAAGTGGACAAGCACTACGTTAGTATCCTCCCTTGAACGAGGGAAAAGCGAATCGTCTCATGGAATGCCCCGCTGCCATGCGGGCTTGTTGATTTAAGAGGTGTGCCTAGGCAACATAACAATCACTCCCTAGCGAAACCACTGTCCGTACCGAAGGCTCATCATCGAAGCCATTGGGTCCATCGTTAGCACGGAACTTCCCGCTCGGCTCGGCATGCGTATTATGACGACTGGAGCGAATATGATGGAGCAAATGCTCTGGAACGGCCACCTTGTACCAACCAAGAATTATTGAACTTGTATCGCGGGTGGTTTGGAACAAACTAAGTACTGAACAGGCCTCCCCCGGGGTGTGGCGTTGCTTCGATTTACCCTCTATTACATGTCAGCCTTCTCTCCATGATCGATTTAGGAAAAAAGAACTTGCTAGGAGTTCAAGTCGACGCCGTTGACTATGAGGCAGCCGTCTCCAGGGTCATGTCGGCAGCGCACGAAGGCAGGCGATACACCATGACGGCCTTAGCTGTCCATGGTGTAATGACAGGTGCGCTCGATTCCGAGCATCGATTCCGACTCAACGCAATCGACATGATTGTTCCCGATGGGATGCCCGTTCGTTGGGGGCTTAATCTACTCTATCGATGCGCATTGCCGGACCGGGTCTATGGCCCAACCTTGATGCTCAAGATTTGCGAGGCAGCCGCCACTGCTGGCCTGCCGGTCTATTTTTTTGGAACCAACCAACAGACCCTGGATCAACTGGCACTGAACCTCAAACAAAAATTCCCGACGTTGATTGTTGCTGGTGCAGAGCCATCGCGGTTTCGTCAATTGACTCCCGATGAAAGCAAAGACCTCAGCGAAAGGATCAAAAGTAGCGGAGCAAAGATCACGTTCGCAGGATTGGGGTGTCCTCGCCAAGAGATATGGGCCTACGAAATGGGCGATTCGCTGCAGATGCCGGTTTTCGCAGTGGGAGCTGCGTTTCCATTTCATGCGAGCACATTGGCACAAGCCCCCTCCTGGATGCAAAAATCGGGGTTAGAATGGCTGTTTCGGTTAATGAGTGAGCCAAAGCGATTGTGGAGACGCTACGTCTATTTGAATCCAGCTTACTTGTTCTTGCTGGGATTGCAGTGCGTCGGATTGCGACGCGTCGATCCGACCAAGGATTCACCGCCCAAATCTCAAATGCTATACGGATAAAATTACGTGGCCGATAATCCAGATTTCGAAAACCCATCAAACGAACTGGATGCCTACGATTTTGAGCTTCCTCGCGACTTGATTGCCCAAGATCCAACGCCGAATCGAGGTGACTCTCGCATGATGATTGTCAACCGAGCAAGCGGTCGGATTGACCATGCTTCGGTACGCGACTTGCCAGATTACCTCCGTGCTGGGGATGCAATCGTAGTCAATGACTCCAAGGTGATACCGGCTCGCCTGGTCGGTTTTCGCGAGAAGACACGAGGGCGATGGGAAGGCCTTTTCTTGCGAGAAGAGAATGGGGTTGCGGAATTGATTTGCAAATCCCGCGGCTATATCCAACCTGGCGAATCGATCGTGTTGCGAGATCCCGAGGGGCGAGAGCAGCAGCGTCTGATCGTGGTCGCAGGTTCGGAACGAGGGCATGTACTGCTCAAACCCGAGCCGGAATTGCCCTGGCTAGAATTGCTAGAGTCCAACGGCCGTGTACCTTTGCCACCGTACATTCGCGATGGCCAAATGAACGCACTGGACAAGGATCGGTACCAAACCGTTTACGCACGCACACCTGGATCCGTTGCAGCTCCCACTGCCGGCCTGCATTTGACGGCAGAGTTGATCCAGCGCATTCGCGCAGCAGGTGTAGCCCTGGTTTCGGTGACGTTGCATGTCGGCCTGGGCACCTTTCGACCGATACAGGTCACGCGACTTGCCGAGCACAAGATGCATACCGAATTCGCTCAGATAACGGAGCCAGTCGTTAAACGTCTTTCGAGCTGTCGCTCCGAAGGGGGACGCATCGTCGCCATCGGTACCACTTCGGCGCGCACCCTCGAGACATCGGTTCAGCACGGCCACGGCAGTATTGTACCTTGGAGCGGCCAAACGGACATCTTTATCAAACCAGGGCATCGGTTCGGGGGAGTGGATGCGCTGCTCACCAATTTCCATTTACCTCGAAGCAGTTTGATGGTGCTGGTCAGCGCCTTTGCGGGTCACGCGTTGATCATGGAAGCGTACCGTAAAGCCATCGAACAACAGTATCGCTTTTACAGCTATGGCGACTGCATGATTATCATTTAGGCCTGCCTCATTCCCAGCGTCCTTGCTGCATCTCAAAATCCCAGATCCTGCCCCGTAATGAACTCCAATCAAGCCGCTCCCCCCACGCCATCGGTCGCAAGTCATTGGGTTGGATTAGACATTGGCGGTGCCAATCTAAAGGCAGCACACACGTCGGGTTGGTCTCAATCTATATCGTTCCCGATGTGGCAAAAATTTCGTGCTCTCGGTGGAACCGTTGCGGAGCTGCTCCACGACTGTCCCCCAATCCACGGCGTAGCGTTGACCATGACGGGTGAACTCGCCGATTGCTTCGCGACTCGCGCTCAAGGAGTCGCGCAAATCCTAGAGCAAGTAACCTCGATTGTCCCGGCCGCGATGATCAAGGTTTATGGCGTCGATGGTTCTTGGAAAACGGTGTCGCAAGCGGCTAGAGATCCATGGGGCGTAGCGGCTTCCAATTGGCATGGACTAGCTCGCTTCGCAATGCGTTTCGCTGCATCGTCAGAGTGCCTCCTGATCGATGTCGGATCCACAACGACCGATATAGTGCCTCTATCGCAAGGACATGTTGCCATCGAGGCAAATACCGATTCCGCACGCATGCAATCCGGCTCATTGGTTTACACCGGTATCGAGCGATCGAACGTCGTCGGGCTGGTCCGTGAACTCCAACTGCATGGCGCAGCCTGCCCGGTGATGAACGAACAGTTTGCAACGACGCGCGACGTCTACTTATGGTTACGGGAGATTCCGGAAGAACCGAACAACTGCGAAACCGCCGACAACCAGCCGGCCACACGAAATGCTTCCCGCTATCGTTTAGCCCGGCTCGTTGGCGAAGATGGATCTACGCTTGCGGACTCCGACATCGACCAGATTGCGCATGAGATATGCGTAGCACAAACGGAACTCATTTCGGCCGCCATCGATCGCGTCATTCGATCGGTCCATCGAACAAAGAAAGTTGCCAGAAAATCGAGTGCAGCAAGCAAATCGAGCCGCGATACACTTTGGTCTTTTGATTCCGTTGTCCTTAGCGGACACGGGGATTTTTTGATTGAATCCGCACTTGCCAAACGAGGTTGGGATGGAAATCGGATCGTACTGAGTCAAGCTTTGGGGCCTGAACTTTCGCGATGCGCGCCAGCATATGCGATCGCGATGCTCGCTGCGGAAGAATGCCATGCATAAGACCGCCACGTCCCATAATCGCCGACGACGTACTATCATCAAAGTGGGTGGCGCCACCTTGTTTCAGCCTGACGGATTCCAAGAAGTCTTGAATCCTTTGCTCGACGAATTCCGCGACGACCATGTGTATGTGATGGTTGGCGGCGGAGATTTAGTGGAAGCAATGCGAACCGCCCACCGCATCTACCCAACTTTAAGTTGCGAGGAAATGCATTGGAACTGCGTGGAACTCCTCGACACCACTTGGGGCATTGCCAAAAGCGTGATGCCTCTAGACCAAAGTATTTACGATAGTCGAGATTTGGCAAGATTTGGTCTATGGAATGATACCGCGCGCGCATGTTGGGTCCGCGTCCAGTCGTTTTATTCGCGATGCCATTGCGATGGCATTCCGAGTTCTTGGATGCCGACGTCGAATTGGAACACGACCACCGATGCCTTGGCGTGGCTGCTCGGTATGACCGTCAGTGCCGACCGCGTTGTGCTGGTCAAGCAATGCGAATGCAACGACAGCTGGACACTAGAACAAGCGTCTGCGCTTGGGGTTGTCGATAGCGAGATTTCTCGACTGGTGAATCTTCATCCTGCTCCTCAGATGCACATTGAAATCAGGACGGGTAACCGAAAGCCCTCTGACGGAGAGCACAGACCAATCCTGAGACAACCGGAATAATACGACTGCGAATTGCTGTTTAGCGGGCGAGTGCTCGATGCACTTTTCTATGGATTGGTAACTCGCTGCAGTGTAACAAAATCATGGGCAATGCTGAGGATTTCTTGGTCGTAGAAATCCATTTCTCGATTCAAATCGCTTAGTTGCCTCGCTTCGCTTTTCAATTGATCCATATCGAATACTTGACTTTTGAAAAACTCCGATTCTTGTAGGGGGATTTTCACCATACTGGATTGAAGCTCGAATTGGTTGGCTTGCTGGATACTTTGTTGAAATGCGGGATTGGCTGCGATTCTTTGGGCCGAATTCCGTTGCAATGTTTCGATTTGCGACTTGTTGATCGATCCGCATGGGTCAAAAGCCACTGAGGGAACATGATCTGGTTGCAACGCGTGGTTCAGATCGCTCTCGGATACATGAAGCTTGGATGTTATCGATGGTAGAGTTACATCGGATGAAACGCCAACCAGTTGGGTTGAACGGCCACTGGGAAGATAAAATCGTTGAATCGTTAGCTTGAGGGATCCTGGTAACAGACCGCCACTATCAAGTGGCGATTGGGTGACGTCGGGGAGAACGGTTTGTATGGTTCCTTTTCCGTGTGTTTTCGGATCGCCCACGATCAATCCGCGTTGATAGTCCTGTATTGCGCCCGCAAAGACTTCGCTGGCACTCGTGCTGATTTGACTTACTTTAACGACGAGAGGACCTGCCCACTCAACTCCGGCTATTTCGTCCTGTCTTAGCTGGATCTCTCCGCCTGAGTATTGGGATTGGAGAACAACTCCTTGGTCTATAAATAGCCCGACCGTTGCGATCACCTCGGACAACGATCCGCTATCGTTTTTGCTCAAGTCGAGCACAACTACGTCCACGTTTGCTTTCCGAAAGGATGCAAGCGATTGTCGTATGTGATGCGTTACCGATCTTTTGGGATCGTCTGAGTCCGCGTAGAAGCTCGGGATTTGGAGCCAACCAATTTGAGAGGGACTGCCATCCAAGCGTTCACCAAAGGTGATTACTCGGGATTGTGTTTCGTTTTCCGGTGAACGAATGGGGGCACGCGTGATTTCAATGGTCTCCGTCGTATTCGTGCCCGCGTGGCGAATTTGTAGAACAATGCGGGTTCCGATCTCTCCCCGAATCAACTTGGCGACGTCATCCACCGACATGCCCTGCAAGTCGATGGCATTCTCGCTATTTGGCTGTCTCACCGAGAGGATCGAATCACCCGATCGCAAGCGTCCATCGACCGATGCCGCCCCACCGGAAATCAGAGATTGGACTTGAATGATTCCATTCTCCGATTTCAATGCGGCTCCAATACCTATTTGCTGCTGCGAACGCCGACCGAACATGGCATCGGTTTCCTCGGACGACATATAACGAGTATGCGGATCTAAGGCATGCCCCAAGGAAGTAAAGTATCGCACGAGCATTGCGTTTACTTGCAAGGCGCTCTCGCGCCGTTCTCTGGTGTGAAAGCGAGCATGAAGTTCGTTTCGTATCTCCAGGTCCGTTTCACCTGCGGACCTCCCTTTCAAAAATCGATATTTGACGATCTTGCGATAGCGATCCGTCAGTTCGGTAAGATTGTTGGCATAGGGAGTCGATTGTGCTTGAGTGTCATAGTCCTCCCTGGTGTCGAAATCGTGAATGGCATAAATTTGTTGATGCGCAATTGCAAACGACTGGGGAAGCCGATTCACGAACACTCGATACACGCGGGTGGCGAATTCAAAATTATCATCGCGAAACTGGTCATCCAAAAGATGTTCATAAGCTTGAAATGCTTCGACATCGCTAGCCAAGAAAACTGTTTTTTCGGGATCCAGTTCGTCCAGAAAAAGGCGCATTGCGAGCGAGGACGTATTGTCGTCGAGTCCGCGCCGCCCGACATGGGAGGTCTCGAACATTTGGCGAATCCATCGGTTTGTGGATTTCGCGTTCTCCGGGATCGCAATCCCCGTTGGCTCTGCTGTCTGTTCTTGCGCGGATCCCAAATTGGAACCAAGCCCCAGCAGCAGAGGTAAAGCAATCGTGTAGAGAGGCCAGGACAGCCCCAGCCTCATCAGGCGGCACCACCAAACAAACGCAAGCCAGGGAGCTGGGCCGCATTGACTTGCTCGATGCGTTCTGCTGGCAAACTGGCGAGGATGGTTGAAGCGCATTCCAAGTCTGTTCGGACCGCCTTGGTCTGGCAATTTGTCCATCGATTTGCTCCCCATCCAGCCAACAGTATCTGATCTCCCGCGCGAGCTCCGCGAACAGCCAATTCGATGGCCGCTTCACGATTTGGTACGACTTGAATGGCGGACGGGCGCTCGCATCCGTCGAGAACTTGCCAAACGGCTTTCTGTCCTAGTTGAGTCGAAAGCCTGCTCTGTGTCAAAATAACACGGGATGCGGCACGCTCCAAAACTCGTCCGTAGGCTGCTAGCTGTTCTGGCGTTGCTGCATCGGGCACTTCGGCGACGCAAGTAATCGGATTGCCGTGCTTGGAGAGAGCATGCAGCGCGACGGCTAGCCGATCCGCTTGATCAGCGCTGTCGATGTATACCGGGCAGCGTCCCCCGTCGGCAACGCGTTGCAACCGGCCGGGGATTTTTTGCAATCGTTCGATCCCTTGGACAATCTCGAATAGCTCTAAACCAAACGCGTACCCAACCGCAGCCGCACCCAACATATGGCGTGCGTTGTGATCGCCCAGGATCAAACTCGTCAACGGCATGACGCAAGTGCCCGCCGAGATCATCATCGATTGCTCCCCAGGCAAACTGCTAAGCCTCTTTCCGCGAACGTCTGCTACAGCATCAAGCCCATAGCTGATCGAATGTGGCTGATGCCGCTCGATCCATCGATTCAGTCTTGCATCGTCAGCGTTGTATACAATGATTCCATGTTGCTTGAGCTGCGTAGAAAGTCGATGCATTCCGTTTTCAATTCCGCGAGCTTGAAGTGAATCGGCTCGTTGCGATTTGCGAAGCCCGGTGAAAAGAATCACATCGAATTCAATTCCACTCGCTGCATGCGAACGCAGCATCTCATCCGTCATCTCGATAATTGCCGCTGGCGACTCATTCTTGGCGCTGGTGCTTAACCATTGAGCGATCTGATTTGCCTCCGCATCGCTATAAGCCGAAAGACCGGACTCCTTTCCGTCGGACGCACCCAACGAAGTATAGTAGGCAACGCGGTTACCAATACGCTTTAGCATGGATGCGACCATCAATGCGGCGGTGGTTTTACCATGCGTTCCCACCACGGCGATCGTGAGCATCTTCTCACTCGGATTGCCGGCCAACTCTTGACAGAGTCTCGCATAAGCCTCGCGGATATCGGGCACGATGCATTGCGGAACGCTCGACGGCAAAAGTTGCTCTGTGAGGATAGCCTTGGCACCCAGATTGATCGCATCAATCGTATCGCGTGCAGAGTCGGATTCCCCATCAAGCCCCGCAGCAAAGACCCAATCGTTGGCATGTTGCTCCGCATTAGCCAAGCAGCAATCGCATACGATGTCGTCAGCACCGACGATCTGGGACGACGGGAAAACTTGCCGAAGAGAAACGGTTCGGGAATGAGAATTACGGGACATACTCATGGCCTCCTTGCCAATTGGGTTGCGTTCGCTCGTACCGCCACGAGCTTTCCAATCATCACGTTTTGCAGAGATCATCCTGATCTCTTTTTCCGTCCGCACGGGCCGCAACACTGGGAGTCGCGATCGCCGCTCGAACTATGTAACAACGTGTCCCATGACAGGGGGTCTCGTCAAGTCGAAAACCAACAAAAACCTTGGTGGAATGCTAGCATTCGCCGCGGTCAACCCTCGTTATCCGAAGATAGATTCCAGGTTTTCCATGCTCATGGCAAGATCCACGGCAAGTGCGTTTAGCGATTCGATGGCTTGGCTTTCTGATGCTTCGCTTTCGATCGTTGCAGCGTTATCAATGGTTACCCATTCGCTGGCGACTTGGCTGATTTCGTTGTCGAGATTGTCAATTGTTTTCATGATATTGCTCTGTTCAAAGGAATTGGATTCGGAGGGAGAAGCGTTCGTGATTCCCGATGCGGTCGTGACGATGGTGGTCCATCCTCCGATGAGCGAATCGCTGTTAGCGCTTCGAACACCAGCGGTGTTGATGGCGGTCGAACCTGCAGGATTGGTTGTGGCGAATGCGGAACAGTCATTCACGAGTTGATTCCAGGTCAATGCGGTTGGGTGTCGGAACCCCCATGGATTATGCAACGAGAACGTATCCGAACTCGCGTTGTACCCCGTTATGATGTACGCATGCGAGCCAACCAGGCCGCCTGTTGTTGCGGTAGGCTTGGTACCCAGTGTCACAGACAGCCCCGACGAGAGGGCGTTGATTAGTGTCTGCTTGGTAGTGGAAGCAAAACCATAATTGGTAGAGTTGTACCCGAGAACTTGCCCGTTGACGTTGGACATCCAACCTCCCTCGATTCCTCGATAGGTATTGGTACCATCGCGACCTTCGTTACCCGTCTCGTTCCACTGGGCGTATGCCTTTTCTGCCAGCGCAATCCATAGCGTAGTGGACGTACTAGAGGCTAATTGACCAGCACCGGAATACCCAAGTGTTCCGCTGGCCGTCGTTGGCAAGCGGCGATTGACGGTCACGTAGTCAGCAACCCCGGTACCAGTAGAAAGTCCGGCATAGAAACGAACGGTATAGGTGCCATCACCATTGTCGATGAACATGTTTCGGACAGCATCAGGATTTCGGTCTGCAATCGCGGCTACCGCAGCAATAAAGTAGCAATCCCCGATAGATCCTTGTTTCGTATCAGCACGACTTGGAGTGCCATTGAACAGATTTCCATTGGAATTTTGGTAGGTCAAACCGGAACCGGCAATGGTCGGTACGTCCGCGCCGAGAAACCACTTGTCCACCAACTTGTTGAGTAGACTTCCTTGGCTTCCGGCCACAAGATTGCCGGCCGCCGCTCCTTGATAGAAACGATTGGCAGGACTGTCATTGACAACGTCGCGTGCAAGCTCACGCACGTAGCTTGGCATCACGATGGACGAGGTGCTTCCCACTAGCCAACGGAGGTCGGCGAGTTCTTGTGCACTGACCGAGCCATCGGTTCCTGTACTGCGTAGAATCTGCATCATTTCCGTGCGGCTCAACGAACTGTCAACGTAGAGCGTATCGAAAAGGCTCCTGAGAGCAGCATCTCGAATCCCGGATGGGGGCAATGCAGCGGTAACGGTTACCGCTACGTTCGTTGACACCGTACCTGATCGTGCAGTGACCGCGAAGGCTCCCGCTTGCGATCCGGCTGTAAAGAGTCCGGTTGACGAGATATTGCCTCCCGTCGCCGACCAAACGATGCTGGACGACAAGGTCATAGGCTGCTGGAACTGGTCGCGTGCAACAGCGGTGAATTGTTGGGTTGCAGCAGCGACAACGCTCGTGGATCCAGGAGTTACCGAGATGCTTGTGAAGGTTTGTGCCACGTTGAAACCGATGTTCAACAACGTGGAACCAGAGCTAACTCGAACCGTGTAATTTCCAGACTTGGTGAAACTGACCGATGTTCCGGTAGAACTAGATGAGATCGAGGCCGATCCAGCGGTGGGATTGGAAACGGTCGTCCATGTAAAAGTAGGCTGGCTAGACATCGCTTGCCCGAACTGATCCAGGGCGCGAGGAACGAGTGTCTGACTTGCTCCAGAAACCGCTATTGGCGATGTCGTTACCAGCGTCCGATTGTCGGTACCAACGGCTGCGATGGAGGTCAGCGTTTGAGCCAGGTTTACTTTAAATGAGGTGACAGCGGCGCCTGCCTTGACGGTGAGCGAGTAAAGACCCGCACGTGTGAAATTCAGTGTTGCAACGCCAGCGCTGACCGCACCTGTCGCGGCACCACCCGAAGGCACCTGAGTTGTGCTCCAGGTTAGCGAAGGCAAAGAGCTCATCGCCTGCCCAAACTGATCAAATCCAGACACCTTCAACGCTTGGCTGGTTCCTGTAGCGTTCACCGGAACATTGGAGGAAACCGCAGTGCCATCTGTCCTTGCAAGGCCAATCGTGGTTAGTACTTGCGTAACATTGACCGGCAACTGAGCAGTGACATTCCCGGCCTTGGCTTGCAGGAGGTACGAGCCAATTTTCTTGAATGTGAATTTGCCAGCGTTCCCTGTTGCCAGAAGTGTCGGCGTGGCACCGCTGGGAGCAGTAATGGTCGACCAAGTAATGTTCGGCTGTTGAGCAAGGGCCACATTGAACTGATCGAATCCAACGGCCGTGAAGGTTTGACTTGTCGCCGTGGTGGAGACTGGCGTTGCGGAGGTCACAACCCTGTTCTCTGAATTCTTCAAGCTGATGCTTGTGAGCGTTGATACCACATTTGCCGTCAGCGTCGCCGTGTTGCTGCCGCTTTGAGCGCGTAGAACATAGGTTCCCGCCTTGCTGAAGGTGATGCTATTGACACCGTTGGTAACCGACGATGCGATCGTCCCACCAGTTGGACCGGAAACAATGGCCCATGTCGTGGTCAACGTCGAAGGCATTACGGTTCCGAACTGATCCAGTGACCGAACGACAACCTGCTGCTTGTTGGTGGTCACGGTCAAAGGTTGATTTGAACCGATCGCGGTGCCAGTTGGTGTTGCCAAACCGATTGAGGTCAGTACTTGTGCAACATTGAATCTCAGCGTGCTGGCTGTCGACAAACCGCTCTGATCGCGGATGGTTACGCTAACGCTGTAGGTCCCAGGCTTGTTGAATGTTAATGTATTGTTTTTTGATCCATTGGTCCCATTGGTTCCGAATTGGACCGTTGATCCTGTAGGCCCGCTTACCGATTGCCATGTGTACGTAAGCTTAGTCTCCCCCGCATCGTCAGAACCGAGGACCGATACCGAAGCCGTCCTGCCACGAACCTCCGTCCCCGCCGTCAAACGTGCTTGCGAAGAAACTTGGGGTGCAGCGTTGGTTGCTGACACGAGTTGTGTCGATCCCGAAACGTTAGGTTGCAAAAGGAGCTGCAGGTTTTGCTCGATCCCACTGACCGCATTCATCATGCGAGTCTCAAGTTGCTCAATTCCCAGTTGTGTTGTTTTGCGGTTAGTCTTGCTGCCCGAAGTGGTGCGTGTGGATCGACTGGTCATTGATGTTTGTTCCTGGATTCCGACAGTACATACGTAGGTAGAGCTCAACCCTTGGGTGAGTCACATCGGAAACCTATGTCGAGATTCGCCAAAAGGCAAAAATTACAGGCAGGAAATGCACCCCACCAAACCAGCATGTCTTATCTTGGCCCTCGTTTTCCTATGTTTCCGTGCACAATCATTGCTACAATCGCTACAAACGGCCTTGGATTTTCCGATTCCAAAAGCAACTATTTCCTGATCAAACCATCTATGAAAAAGTCGACAGCTGCATCCAAGTCTCCATTTACGGCCAAGCTGTTCGCATTCTTGGGAGAGCTCAAGGAGAACAATAACCGCGAGTGGTTTGCTGAGAACAAACCGCGTTATGAATCGGATGTTCTGCTGCCTGCGATGGAATTTGTCACGCAAATGCAGTCCAAATTGGAAAAGCACTCTCGATACTTATTGGCCTCGCCAAAGCGAGTCGGCGGTTCCATCATGCGTGTCTATCGAGACACGCGTTTTTCGAAGGACAAGATACCCTACAAGACCAATGTCGGTATCCATTTCCGGCATTCTATTGGGAGCGATGTCCACGCACCGGGATTGTATCTCCATCTAGAGCCCAAGGCATGCTTTGCAGCAGCTGGAATCTGGATGCCTCCAACCGAACCATTAACCGCGATACGGCAGTCGATCATGGATACGACTGCAGATTGGAACAAGGTTCTCAAGAACAAGAAATTTGCGGCGCGTTTTAAGCTCGACGGTGATTCCCTCAAGACCGCACCGCGAGGAACCGACCCCAACCATCCAGCCATCGTAGATTTGCGCAGAAAAAACTTTGCTGGGATCACCCCATTGTCGGAACACGACATTCTCAGATCCGATTTAATTGATTTCATCTCCGACATCTTCCAGGACGCAAAACCGCTGATGAAGTTCTTATGCGATTCGCTGCAGCTACCCTACTGAAATCAAACAATCCACTTGGTACTCAATCGTTGCCCAAGACCTTCTTCAGCGCATCGCGAAATGGCCGGCGTCGATCTTGCTTTGGCGCATCTTCTTGTTTTTCGGACTCAGCTTCTTTAGCTTGTGCTCGTTTTTCTTTAATGGCTTTGACGAAATCAACGGCGGCAGAAATCGCTTGATCTGCTTGGCCATCCGTGACGCCGCTAATCGCTTCAACCACCGTACTGGTAATCGGAGCATCGGATTGCAATCGACTGGCGATTACCGATAGCAATGCTGCGGATTCTCCTCGCATCGTGTCCCACTGGATCTCCGGATGGTCCAATGTTCCTCCGATCGGGAGTTTCACTTTTGGCACCCCGAGCTGTTGTATCTTTTCACGCCTCGCAAGCTGTTCTATTGGGATAGGGATCTCGAGTTTCAAATCGAGCGAACGATCAGAAAGTCCAACGTAACCTTCCGTCGCAATCTGCAATCTAGGATCTAGTTTTGGGAGTCCCGCCTCTAGTCCGGAATGGTAGACACGCTCATCGGCAACCTTGACCACAACTTGAGCCCCGTCGACGAAAACCAGTTCATGATTGGGTTCTTTGCCGCGTAGATTTGCTAATGCGTCCAGCGCCCCGACAACCAAAGGCTCGGACGGGCCACTTCGAACGTGGTGCAATATCAGAGTTGCTTCACCACGGGACTTGAGAGGAGAATTGAGTGGGATTTGAATCTCCTGCGTTGCCAACGATATCTTCCCATCGAACCATGC
>CAIXME010000304.1 GCA_903920425.1 uncultured Pirellula sp.
CCATTTGGAGCGGTACATGAACCACTGGTGCTGCGATTCGCGTGGGACGATGGCAGTTTGAAAAAGACGCATGCGTGTGAAGGTATTCCAGGGGGATTGGTCTGGCGAACGCAATGGTTATCCGACGGAACAGCGATCGCAGTATCGGGTGGATCCACTGGAGGCATTCTGCTGTTTTTTGCCGACGCCCAAGAAAAGGAAGTCCATCGGTTTATGCTACCATCTCTTGCTCGTGACATGGACGTTCATGCTGACTCCAACATGGTCGCAACCGCTCACTACGATACACATCTTCGCGTTTCGATTATGAACGCCTAACCTGGGCAACAAGTGCTTCGCACCGGCATTCGATCGCTCCTTTGCGAAGCTATTCAGGTAATCGGAGAGTCATTTCTCGCTTGCTCTTGGGATCGACGGGATACAACGCACCATGACCAACGAGTTCATCGGACATAGCTCGCATCATTCGTTTCAGCTCATCTGGTTCTTGCAGGGACAAATCCTTTTGCTCAAAAGGGTCCACGGCCAGATGAAATAGTTGGTAATGGGAGCCTCCTGAAACTTCCGATGGGAAATAGTGGTAGATAACTTTCCAGTCTCCTATTCGCAGTGTCGTAAAGTAGTCAGTCCGGTGGGGGGCATGCGGGTAATGCATCAGAAAGCGATCGGCCCGTGAACTGTCTCGAACTCCAGTGAGGAGTGGTAAAAGCGATTTCCCATCCAATGTGTGCTCCTGAGGAGAGGTGACATTGGCAACTTCAAGGATGGTGGGAAACAGATCGTAGATGGCAGCCATTTGCGACTGAATGGCGCCTTGCGAAATTGGAATCCGCTTCTGAATCGCGCTGTCTGAGTTCGGCTTTGCCCATGCAGCGATCAAAGGAGCACGTGTTCCACCTTCGTAATGCGAGCCCTTTTTGCCACGCAACGGCGCGGCACATGCGACGGTGTGGGGTGGACCGAGGGGAGCATCCGTCCCGTTGTCCCCAAGGAATAGAATCAACGTGTTTTCCGCAACCCCGAGCGATTCAAGGTGACTGATAATATCTCCGAGCGATTTATCCATTCCCGCAACAAGCGTAGCGAATGCTTTGGCCAACGGTGGGGCTTTTGCATCAACATACTCTGAAGCGAATCGTGGATCTGAATCAAACGGTCCGTGAACGGCGTAATGCGCCAAGTTCAAGAAGAATGGTTTTCCTGCTTGGACAGCAGATGTGATTTCGGAAATCGATTCCCGCGTCAAAGCCTCAGTCAAAAACGTTTCGGATCCGTGGTACTTTTCGAGACCTGGTACCGCATGCGTTCCCGTTTTTGCGACTCCATTTCCTGCGTTGCCGTAGTTGCGCTGACCATAATATGTCGTTGGCATACCGATGGAGGAGCCTGCAACATTAACATCGAACCCCAAGTTCAGCGGATTGGAACCGACGCTATCTCGCGGCCCAAAATGGCCTTTGCCAACATGAATGGTGCGGTAGCCATTGGACTGCAAGAGTTTTGGCAATGTTACGTCCGTCGAACCAAGGCCTTGCCAATTCCACTTTGGGGGACCGTTTGGGCCCGCGTTGTTGTTATCGGGGTCGATCCAATTGGTTGTCCTATGACGAGCGGGGTTCTGCCCGGTCATGATTGCAATTCGCGACGGAGAGCACACGCTCATCGCGTTAAATGTGCTGAATCGAATGCCGTTTTTGGCGAGTTGTTCCATGTTCGGCGTACGGTAGAAATCGTTAAGTGGATACCGTACGGGTGCTCCCGAATCATCGGTTAGGAACGGCACTGACGAATCCATAACCCCCATGTCGTCTACGAGAAAGACAACGATGTTGGGGCTGTCTGTTGCAATCGCGGTGACAACAGTAACGAGTGCTATGCACAATGCGATTGCGAGTTGCCGAAGGGCTCTAAGTGTCATGCTTACCCAAGGCTTGCAATGATCCTCCATCTTCGCGTTAAGTAACCGGTAGCTACTCAAGAAGAGATTGGAAGCGAGTGAAGGTCGTGAGAAACAGGTCATGGCGAGTGGTTTTGGCGAGTGATACGAAACAATATGGAAAGGCGGTAGAAGGCCCCCCATTGTAGCCTCGATTCCTAAGTCAAACCCTGTTCAAGCACAAACCTATTAAGGAGGCCGGCCAACCGTGTCGACTTTCGTAACCCAAAATGGGAGTCCGCCACACCTCATCGGGCCAGTCCCGAATTATTAGCCGTGGCATTGAATCGACGTGATAAGCGTCAGCAGGTTCTTAAAGATCCTGTTTCCGCGAACTCAGTGAAATCCGTGGTTGTTTTCTCTTTTTCGTTCCGTAACGGAACCACGGATATCATGGATGTCACGGATGAAAACCTGCGGTCGGTAAAGCCGTGTGAGTGCGAAGAAAAGATCCGGGCCCAGGGGATACTGGATTGCAGCATGAACTACTCAGAATAGGATTCAATATGGAATTCACGCGTTGAGTTGCGATCCAATCGGCTCGCTTTCGCGTGGGTTTTTTTCGAAAAGTAAAGCGTCAAAATTGGGAAAGCACGATATGCGTTTGGGTCGCCAACTTGGATTTTTGTTCGGTTTGTTATTCTGCCCCCTTTCGTATGCACAGGAGCCGGAATCACCGACCGTAGCAGCGGCGAAAAAAGCCGCGGCGTTTCCCAATGACTGGTTCGGCGAGTGGAAAGGGGAAGTGCAAAACAGGACTCCCAACGGCAAGCAAGATACATTCCAGATGGAGCTACGCATTGCTCCAACCGATACCAAGGACCGCTTCCAATGGACGATCATTTACAACGGGCCACAGGGAAAAAGCGAGCGGCTCTATTCGCTCGTTGCGAAAGACCCAGCAAACGGCCATTTCGCAATCGATGAGAACAACGGAATTGTGCTTGATGCAACACTCATCGGAGATACGCTCACCGAGCACTTTACTGTTGGAGGCCAACGTCTTTGGACGACCAGCAGATTGGTGAATTCAAGCTCTGGCAAGGAGATCCACTTTGAATTGTCATCTGCAGACGACACACAGTCAAATTTGTCTGGGGGGCAAAACGGAACACCTGAAGTCCGAAGCTTACGAATCGGATCTCAACAGCGCGCTATTCTGAAACCGGTAGAAAGCGCCGACTCAGTCAAGCCAACACAGAACAACGCGCAAACATCTTCATGGAAGAAATTAGAAACCGAAGCCTATCGTGGCAAGCAGGATGACATCTATTTTGTAAACGAGCGTTTGGGTTGGTATGTGAACGGCGCGGGTAAGATCTTTAAGACTACGGATGCAGGAGCAACTTGGACCATGCAATTGCATAAACCAGGAACCTATTTTCGCTGCATTGCGTTTATTGATGAAATGAGAGGCTTTGCCGGTAACATTGGGCCTGGCTACTTCCCCGGCGTTACCGACGAAGTCCCCCTTTACGAAACGACAGATGGCGGAACCACTTGGTCTGCCGTAACCAACATCGATGGACCGCCAGTGGTTGGCCTTTGTGCGATGCAGGTGCTCCGAGAAAAATTCATCAACGCGGGAAATCTCGATACACGCATTCGCATCATCGCTGTCGGTCGAGTGGGCGGACCAACCGCCATGCTCTATTCCGACGACCTTGGAAAATCTTGGCAACAAGTGGATATCCATGACAAGGCGGCGATGGCGTTCGACGTCCACTTTTTCAATCGCAACGAGGGGATCATTGCAGCTGCTTCCAGCACCGACGTGGCCAAGTCCAATGCCATGATCATTGCAACCAGCGACGGCGGAAAGACATGGACTAACGCATGGCAATCGACTCGACCGTTTGAGCTCACATGGAAAATCGCATTCCCGAATCGAGACGTCGGTTACGTTACGATTCAGTCGTACAACTCGGACCCCTCGATCGCGGAACGCTTTGTCGCCAAGACAACCGACGGCGGCAAGACTTGGTCTGAGATTCCGCTGGTGAGCGACCCCAAAGTCCGCGAGTTTGGCGTCGGATTTTTGGATGCCCAAACGGGCTGGGTTGGAGCCGTTCCCCACGGCTTCGAGACCAAAGATGGTGGTGCAACTTGGCAGGCAGTCGATATGGGAAACGCGGTCAACAAGATCCGTATCGTAGAAACGGAAACGACCCAAGTCGGGTACGCTATCGGAACGAACGTGTACCGAATTGAGATCCCCAAGCCCCCAAAGTAGTAGGCACATTCCATGTGCCGTCCACCAAGATGGTCGGAAGGGTTTGGATCTTGCCAATATGATGACAGCTCTTGCTCCGTGGATGGCTGACGTTACTAGGTAGATGGCGGACGGCACGCGGAGCGTGCCTGCTACTTTCTCGGCCCGAACTTATAAGTTCCGATACGACGGTCGGTGCTCCTTGAGTGAATATCTGATCCACGACTGACTTCACATTGACGACGCTGTCGTCAATGCGGCACTCTCGCA
>CAIXME010000305.1 GCA_903920425.1 uncultured Pirellula sp.
AGTCGATACAACAAACTGGCGGGAGTATGGAACATTCGCAGTGTAATCAGATGCGTGAGCGGGCCATATGCGATGAAGAAACTCGATGACTACGGTAGCAGCGATTGCCGATTTTTTGCAAAGTGTAACCGAGTTCTGCTTGGAAAGCAAAAACCGACGGCTTTAGTGTCCATTGTACGAGGGTGGCAATCTCTGGCGTCTGTGAGACCAATGGAAAGAACTGAACCCTAGGAGCAATGCTCTCTAACGAGATCCATTGCCGCTGCCCCCCGTGCATTGGGCATACATTGGTTCTGCTGTACGCCAGCCTGACGGACTATCGCAATCCAAATGCAGAGCAGTCAAAAGAGCTCATGTTGTAATTTGTGAGATTACGATCTCTCTCGTTGATCGTTGGATGCAGTACCAACGCCCATCGCGAAATGCATCTAATTGCGTTTGTACCGCGATACACTTCAATGAGGTCCCACGACGGGTGGATGATATTCGTACAGAACACTCACGTCCATCGGTTACCTTAATCTCAATTCAAACTTAATAAATCCGCATTGAGGTCGGCCGAACTAGTGGCCGCTTTTCTTGGCTGGTTCCTTCTTAGCGCCGTGGCCACCAGCCGATTTTGCGTCCGCCTTTTTAGGTGCGGCTCCATGACCCGAAGCTGGTTTCTTGGCTGGCGCGCCGTGTCCGCTGCTCTCTTTGGCAGCAGGCTTGGCTGCCGGCTTCTTTTCCTCTGCATGTTCGGCATGTTCGGCGTCAGCGTGCTCCTCGTCTTCTGCAGCATGCTCGCCATGCTCCCCATGCGCTTCCTCGCCATGCGATTCTTCTGGGGTCGGTGCTGCGCTACGCAGCGTGGCTACCATCTTTCGAGGCTGGGATCTGTTTCCTTGGCTTATGAACTCCAGGCTCACTGCGTCCGAGGATTCGCGGACCTCTGTAATCACCAAATCCTCAATCGATGAATCACCGATCGTCTGAACCATCACCTCCATGAGTTGCGATTTAAGGTCAGCTAGATACGGGTCGACAAGCACCTTGGCATCCAGTTGACGAAGATGCTCTTCAATCGACTGACGAATCTGCGCATGGTTGAGTTCTATGACTTGACGGCTCTTCATACGATGATTCAACGGAACAATGGCGTGCATGCGCATTTGCAGAGGAGCTTTTTTGCCGGTTTGGTAGGCCAAGTATTGACCCAAATCGACTTCGCACGAAACATCGATTTTTGCCAATGAGGCTTGGTATCGGATGATGCCGACAATGCTCGCATGTAGTCCAACAAGAACCAATACGAGAAAGCCGATCCAGTAACGTCGAATTGTTTCTAACATGGCAAAACAACACAAATGGGCACTACGAACTCGATGCTTTGGGTACAATTGTCAAAGCGAATCGGGGCGACCTGCAACAGTCGCCGGAGAAACCTAGGTCACGTTTCGCAGTCAACGAGATCCTCGCCAACGCAAATTAGAATTTTTCGAATATGACGACCTTACTTTTTGAACAGCCCTGGGTGATTGGACTGATTGGCGCGATTTTATCGATTGTCAGTCTTTTTGGTTGGCTGCAAACCGGGAATGCCATCGCATGGAAGTCCAGCATTGGATTTGCCGTCGCAACGCTGATTTTGCTGCTCTTGAACGTTTGGGTTGTGACCGACAGAGAAGTGGTTCGTTCCTTTCTGGTCGATGCGGCTGGGGAGCTACAGCGGAATGAATACGACAAAGTGCTCGCACGCCTCCATCCGTCCGCTTCTGATAGCATCGCAAACCATGCTCATATTTTGCCAACGATCAAATTTTCAGTGGCTCGGATTACCAAATTTCACGCGATCGACATTTTGATGAATCGGACCGAGCCCAAAGCAACGGTACGCATGAATGTGTTTTTGGAGGCGGAATCGCGTCATACCGCCGGAAAGGTCCCACGGTGGGTCAGCATGTCGCTCGAGAAAGTACAAGGGCGATGGTTGATCACCGATCTAGAACATCGTGCACCGCAACATGAGTTTATGAAAACGCCTAGTGATCTCCATTGGTCGGGGAGATGAATTTGCTGACAACGGTGCACTCGCTTGTTTATGGGCTAGTTGGATTCACTAGCGACCGCTAGGCAATACCATCAACGTAAACTAACGCGTGCGAAGAATTGCAGCGTTGCTTATTGATCATTGCAATTAAGCACGACTGGGGCGTTTCGGGTTGTGATGTTCGCGTTCAGGCTCGATTTTTCACACAGAGACACGGAGGCACAGAGCAAGGTCAGAGAGAAGGGACTCAGAGCAGAGCTGAAAGCAAAATTGGTTCTTGAAAACTCTGTGTCTTGGCGTCTCTGTGTGAGACTTATTCATCAATG
>CAIXME010000306.1 GCA_903920425.1 uncultured Pirellula sp.
GGGGCAAGACACCCAAAGCCATGATTCGCTGGGCGATTTGAGGAACCTCTGGTGTGATGGGAAGTAATGGAATGCCATCGAGCGATGCAAGACGCTCTTTTGCGAGCAAAACGTCTCCCGCAGATGCCTCGTCAATGACGTATTGCGACACCACTAACTCGTAGTTAAGTCGATGATCATTCCACCACTGATGCGTCAGTAGTTGCCTCGCTGCTGCAACTACTTGCGAGCTTGGCTTCTGCCGCAAGTAACTGACAATCGACGTTTCAATGTAGACAGTGTCCATTACAACATGCTATCAGGACGAAAAAACGAATAGCAATCTATACCTACCGGAGTGTAACGGAGCGGTGGGATAGATTGTGCGTTGAACTGTGTGGCTTTGCTCCGTCATCCTGCTAGATTATCGCTTGACCGGCTACCATCCGCAACCTATCTGCGGATTCTTTTCGTTTCCCGCCCTCCCGGCCTTCCTCTAGACTCCTCGAGACTCCTCGATCGCACCGTTTAGATATCTTTATCGACCCAGCGTCGGCTGATTTACGTCCTTCTTAACCCTTGGCTTAATCCCTTTTGATCGATTTTCTGACCTACAGTCATACTACGATCACCATCGCCTCTCGCGAATTTGAATGCGGTTTCCCTTTATGACCCAACGTGATGTGATCTACGTCAACCGCTTGGCATCAGTGCTTGTCTCATTGCGATGAGCTCATCGAAGATGTCTGGCTCTTCCCATTGTTGCCTCGCATGCATTGCATGCGCGTGCTCCCACAACGCCTTTGGCTCTTGCGGGAACTCGCACTCGATATTGATCGGATGGAACCATTCGGGATGCCCATTCCTTTCGAACACTTCTCGCCAGCTAGGTCGATCCTCGGCCCGTAGCACTTGCATACACTTCCCGCAGTGTGGGCAATCAGGTGCATTTTTCTTGGGTGGCTTCGCCAATGATCGCTCACAAGCTTGATTCCGGGACGTTTCCGATTGGTTCGCTACCAATCGTGCGCACAGTTGCCGGTACTCGGTCCGTTTCGAACAACTCCACACGCCATAGGGTCGGACTTTGGTGTACTCTTTGGGAAGAACGTGCATGCACCAGTTCCTCACGAACTCCGTGCACTCTAGCGAAGTAACGATCTGCCCCTCTCCTTTGCGTGGACTCCGGGCCAAGAACCAGATGCGTCCGTCTCTTTCTCCCAAGATACGACGATCCGAGATGGGACCTCCCGTCATGTATTTGGCTAAGTACTTGAACATTTGCTCGGCAGGCATCCCCGGCACAGGCGGTCGCTCGATAAAGACATTCCATGCCATGTCCAATAATTCACTCAGCATGTCGGCAATGTATCCCGGTTCTTCAAGCCGGATTTTGCCCTTCTTGATCAATCCTTGGAGTTCTTTAAGGAACTTATCGCGGAACTCAGCACCGAGTTCTTTGTTATCGACCAAGAAGGGGGCTCCCTCCTTGGTGGCTTTACAAGGCACCCAGCGGGTGCCATCCAAGCTTGGACCGTTTCCAGGTACGGCGAAGTGGACATGCGGGTGATGACCTGTTCGTTGATTCCACGTGTGCAAGACCGCTTGGGCTGCACATTGAATCCCTAACTCCTTTTCGATCTTACGACTAAGGCAACTCCAAGCCACCCGAAACAGGAGGTCGTACATCTCCTTGCGGTTTCCTAATGCCAAGGAGGATAACTCGGCGGGAAGGGTAAAGACCACTTGGAAGTAAGTTACCCCCGGAGCTGCGAGCTCCCTGGTCTTATCAAGCCAATCTCGTCGCCTGGCTCCAGAACAATTAGGACAGTTGCGATCTCCACATGAGTTGTAAACCGTTTTTTCAAAGTCACAAGGATCACAGCGGTATTGCCGAGTTCCTAGGACCGGCGTTCGGCAATAATGCATGCGGAGAAGCGTGTTCTCCACATGCTGCGGAATTCCTCGTCCATATCGCTTTAAGGTTCGTTCCGTGTGCTTTAAGAGTAAGCTATGAACCGAAGGAGCGGGATCGGGCCAGTCCGTTTCGTTGTAAGCTTTCTTTACGGATGTGGCTCCCCTTTTTGGGGAGCGTCGCTTCGGAACGTGGGATCGATCCATTTCGGACACTGTCTCACGGGTAGCCAATCGATCGGACTGGGAGAGTTCTCGAAGTGCTGGCGTCTGCAGTGTAGATAGACCATCGTAGTTAGGAAGCTGCTGTGGCCCAGTAGTTTGCTGATGGCCATGAGATCGACCCCCGCTTCGAGTAGCCCCGTGGCGTAAGAATGCCTCATGGTGTGAGGCGTGACATGTTTGTTGATCTTGGCCTGCGCTGTAGCCAGGGAGCACGCTTTCTGAACAACGGCTTTGTTGAGGGGCGTGTCGTCGGTCTTGCCTGGGAAGAGGTAATCCGAGGGGCGACATTCCTTCCAATAGGCTCTCAATGCTATTAGCAATCGTGGTGAGATGGGAACATATCGATCCTTGGCCCCTTTGCCCTGATTGACTTTGAGCATCATTCGTTGGGAATCGATATCCGAGACCTTCAATTGGAGTCCCTCGGCGATTCTCAGCCCAGCAGAATAGAGAGTCAGTAGCACCGTACGGTGTTTTATATTGGTGATACATGCGATGATTCTTGCGACTTCGTCCCCGGAGAGGACGACTGGTAGTTTTTTAGGGCGTTGCCCGTAAGGTATTTGCTGAACCACCCAATCACGCTTGGCGGTCACGGTGTAGAAGAAACGCAAGGCACAGACAGCTTGATTGAATTGACTCCACGAGGATTCGAGTTCGTTGATCATCCAGAGTTGGAATTCTCGGATTTGTTCTGGTCCTAGTTCTTCGGGATGTTTACCGAACCGGAGAGCGAATCGATCGACGTGATAGGTGTAAGCGTCGATGGTACGCGGTGACAAGTTGCGTAGTTGCATGTCTTCGGCCATACGTTTGGTGAAGGCCGTAACACGTTTGTGATAAGGGGTCATAAAGTTGGTTTCCAATCCTGAAACAGAAAGTGAGATATGCCAGCCGGAACGAATTGGCTAGCTCCACAAATCAGGATGACTGGCGTTACAAATAGCGCAAGTGTTTTAATCGGAATCTTCGTTAAGGGGTGAAAAGAATTTTTGGTTGGTAATCGTTACAACCGGAAGAGCTTGCTGGGTGAGTTTTCGCTTGAGTGAACGCGTAGCGTTTAGCGCGAGCAGCGCAGTTGCTCACAGGCCCCTGCAAGGGGCAAACTGGCTTTGTCTGCTTGCAACAAAAAAAGCGACGTAGTCGTCCAATAATCCGAGCACGCAAGCAGAAGGCGAGGAACATACTGCTGCACCTAAGTGCTCATCGGATATAAGAAACACAATCCGACAAAGATATTGAAGAGAGCAAAGCCATTTAGTTCAACGCTAGCGATCACGCAGTCGCCGCGAAAAAACTTTGATTGATATTTGCGGCCGACCGGCGACTTGCGTGCATCGCTTGGTTATCCGCCATTTTCGGTTATTGTAGCAAGTTTGTTGTCTATTTTCTGGGAGATTTGCGAGCGTTGCGACGCGCAACCCAGAATCCAGTAAATGCGCCGCCAAAAATGAACGACACAAATAGTCCAA